>JAAYTW010000377.1 GCA_012517955.1 Candidatus Zixiibacteriota bacterium
ATCACGGAAGCGAAAGTTCGATGAACGCCAATTACATGAATATATTGACTCCCAAGTTCGGCTGCATCGCCACCGGATACGGCCAATCGGCAAGCTACATGTTCCCGCGGCATGATGTCGTCGATAACGTGTTATTGGCTCAAGCGTCCTGCATAATCGCCCCGCCCGCTATTGTGTTGCAGAGCGAGGAGGGGAATCCTGTCGGGAATCTTACCAGCTATTCGGGATATTGTGTGGGTAATTTCTGGTTTAAGACGAACGGTCGGAATACATATTTGGTCGATGGCGATGGCCGCGTTACCGGCGGCCCCGATGAAAGAGCGGCTCTGGGGATGCCTTTGACGGTGCCGATGGATGAACCGCCGCCGGCTCCCAATGTCACATTGGTCGCTCCCAACGGCGGCGAAAATTGGTTCGTGGGTTCGACATACACTATATCCTGGACCGCCCTCGATTCAGCATCTATAGATAGTTTTGCCATCGATTTTTCAACCAATATGGGGATAGAATGGCTGGCGGCGCAACCAAAAACCCATGGAAACCCGCAGTCTTATCGATGGACCGTTCCGGATAACCCATCTCCGGATTGTATCGTCCGAATCAGGGTTTGGAACACCGCCGATGTTGTCGGTTCGGATGTTTCCGATAGCAGTTTTGCCATTTCGGCGCCTCCAGTTTGTCGTTATTATATAGGCGACTTAAACGGCGATAGCGCAGTGACCGCCGCCGACGTCTCTTACGGAGTCCGCTACTTCAAGGGATTTGGCACGCCGCCGGTCGACAGCTGCTATTTGGATTCAACTAAAGCGTATCTATATGTATCGGGCGATATCAACGGCAACTGCGATTTCAGAGGATCGGATATTTCGCGGTTGGTTGGCTACCTGAAAGGTTTTTCAACGCTGCGGCATTGCCATTTTTTCCCGCCCACGCCACCGCCGCTTCGCCGATATTATCGATAAAACATCGGCCCCAAAAAGAGAGGACGGCGGGCAATTGTAAACAATTATCAGCTTTTTAGTCCGAATTTAAAACTAAAAGCGGGTTTCTAAAAATAAACCTTGACAGAAAGCTGATTGATATATATTCTTGATTTTTTAGAATGCAAAAGCATGGAAAAATAAAGTAAACCCCAAATTGGGGCTTTTTTTTACGATGGCTGATACGCAAATAATGGATAGCCGCGGATTGGCGCGCTCAATCGACCGAATCGCTTATGAAGTTGTCGAACACAACAAAGGCGCCCGGGATATGGTCATAGTCGGTATTCGCACGCGCGGGGCGATTATCGCTGAAAGATTGGCGCAGGCTATCGAACGTATCGAAAAGATAGCCCTGCCGGTGGGCGCGATTGATATAACGTTCTACCGCGATGATATCCAAACCCGACTGGATCAACCGATTGTTCAGAAAACCGACCTGATGTTTTCAATCGATGACAAGATTGTCGTGCTGGTTGATGATGTCCTTTATACCGGCCGCACTGTCCGCGCCGCTTTGAATGAACTTTCCGATTACGGCCGGCCGCGTTGTATTCAGCTGGCGGTCCTTGTCGACCGCGGCCATCGGGAACTGCCTATCCGTGCCGACTATGTCGGAATAGAACTGCAAACATATCGTGAGGAAAACGTTATTGTCAGCTTGCGCGAACAAGATGGCAGCGACGGCGTTTCGCTTCAACAGCACGGGGGTCCGACCCGGTGAAATTGCGGTCGCCTCATCTGCTTGGTTTGGAAGGCGTGCCGGCGGCCGATATTAATCTTTTCCTCGATACCGCAGTAACTCTCAGAGAAATATTATCCCGACCGATTAAGAAAGTCCCGACTCTTCGGCATATAACTGTTCTGAATCTTTTTTTTGAACCATCGACCCGCACCCGTATATCGTTTGAGCTGGCCGAAAAAAGATTGTCGGCCGACCAAATCAATTTCTCCAAAGCGACATCATCGGTGACCAAAGGCGAAACGCTTCTCGATACTATCTGGAATATCGAAGCGATGAAAATCGATATGGTTGTGATTCGCCACTCCGTGGGTGGCACGCCGTATTTTTTGTCGCAACACTGCGATTCGAAAATTATCAATGCCGGCGACGGCACCCACGAACATCCGACCCAAGGTCTGCTCGATATGCTCACCATGCGCGACAAATACGGCAAGCTTGAAGGATTGCGGGTTGTAATTGTCGGCGATATCAAACATTCGCGGGTTGCCCGTTCGAATATCTGGGGGCTCAAAACGCTGGGCGCCAGCGTGGCTGTTTGCGGCCCGACAACCCTTTTGCCGTATGAGATTGAGAAAATGGGGGTTGATGTTTACACGCGTATCGAGGAGGCTCTTGACGGCGCCGATGTGGTCAATGTTCTGCGGCTTCAGCAAGAACGACAATCATCGGGGTTGTTACCGTCGTTGCGCGAATATAGTATCAGGTTCGGAATCACTAAAGAGCGTTTGAAATATCTCAAACCAAATTTCACGATAATGCATCCCGGCCCCATGAACCGCGGCGTCGAAATATCATCGGAGGTCGCCGATGGACCCGATTCGGTGATTCTGCCGCAGGTCACCAACGGCGTGGCCGTCAGGATGGCTGTGTTGTATCTGTTAAGTGGGGGGGTAGGCAAAATTGAATGATTTGATTATATCGGGCGGCACTTTAGCCGATCCCATCGATAATTATTTCGGCCCCGGCGCCGTTGTTGTCAGCCAAGGGAAATTCGCCGAAATCATCAAAGACAAAAAACAACCCAAAGGCAATATCGATGCATCCGGGATGATTGTCTGTCCGGGGCTGGTCGATATGCATGTTCATCTACGCGAACCCGGCTATGAATATAAAGAGACGATTCAAAGCGGCGCGCTGGCGGCGGCGGTCGGCGGTTTCACCTCGATA
>JAAYTW010000378.1 GCA_012517955.1 Candidatus Zixiibacteriota bacterium
CCTACGAATATTTGATATAATCCTGGATTCCGGGTCAAACCCGGGATGACAGGGATTGTTGTAGGGGCGACCCTTGTGGTCGCCCGGGCAGGTGCAAGACCTGCCCCTACGGGGGAGGGCGTATAGCACTAAAAGAACGGACAAACGGCAGATATGGACATCTGCCGGTCACAGAGCTGTATTAAGGGTGATATCGGGTTTCTCATCGGGCAGTGGCCGGTTTCGAAACGGCGACCTACGGAGAATTATCGTGCGGTCAGGTCTCCGCACCTGACCGCGAGGCCCGTCGGGTACGGAGACCCGACGGCACCCGACAACGACTATTTTTGACTGGCGCCTTATCAGGTTATCGCTTCCCCATCTTCATATAAATGATACTTTAGATTTAAGTAAATATTGTCCATCGAATACAAAAAATTCTTTTATATACGATGCACAAGCTAACAAGGTATTGTTATATGTACGTTGCGACAATAAATATTCCCTCTACAAATTTGTTGATATTCACTCTAAAGAAATCTCTGGAGAAATTATTGATACATCTCAATATCTTTATAAATATGCAAGAATATCATCTGATGAAAAATATATTGCGATGCATATAGGCGATACAGTTTTGGTCTACGACACTACTTTTACAAAATTATATCAACTTGAAAACGTTGGATATAATGGACTTCAAACTGCTTACTTTAAAAATGGCATATTGATTATTAATACAATCGAAAAAGGTGTACTCAATAAATATGATCTTGCGACCGGCGCATTATTGGAAAGAATCCAAATTCACGAGGTACAACATTAGCAAATAAAGGGGGTATCATGCAATCGTTAAGGAAATATTTTTCGAACGCGGTTTTGATAAGTATCGTCTTTATCGCAGTTGCTCACTCCCAGGATAGTTTACCTCAACCGGAATTCGACCGGCTAAAATTCCTGCGTTATCCTGCTATCGATAAAATGACGATGGAAATGGCGCTGGAACTATCCAACCGGCACGCCAGTTTCTTTCTGGCGCCGTTCGACGCGGTGGTTCTTCACACCATAGTAGATAACCAACCCAAAGATGTTTTCATCATCTCCGATATCGGCCAACGCCGCCTGACAATCTGGCTTTGCAGCGCCCCCGATGGCAACGGCGAACGCGAAATCGAGGCGGTCAAGGCTTACTACGGCGAAGGGGACGACACCCTGATTGCGCCATCCGGGATGGACACCAACGCCAAAAACCGGCAGTTTATCGGTGGGCTGGATTTGATATATTTGGCCGACCGCGGCAACAGCCGAATAATCGAGTATACCTATAATCCCGATAAATATGGCGGCGAACTTGTGGTCAACCGCATGTTCGAATCGGAGCAGCTTCACTACCCTATGGATGTGGCTATCAGCGCCTATGGCAACAAGCAATTCGAAAGCGCCGATTTGTATGTGGTGGATGCCGGCACGTTCAACGGCGACGGTAAGCTGGTGCGTTTCGGCCTGAATGGCAGCTATGAAGGAGCCTGGAGCGTTATCAATTTTCCGGAATCGGAAATCGAGGCGGCTTATCTTGACCAACCGATTTCGGTCGCCTGCTATCCGGATACATCGGAGAACATATCGTTGATTTATATTGTCGAGGCCGATAACAACCTCAACTACATTTTGCGTTCGGCCACCGATAAAACGCCGGAGTTCGTGCGCGTACGGCAACTTCCCTGCGATGATATTTTCTGCCAATCGGGCGGAATAGCCTTGGACGATTACGGGCGGATATATCAAGCCAACAACTCCGCCGGTAAGATAAATATGTATGGCCCCTACTTTTATCCGAAATATGAGTCGTATGGTAAGCCGGGAATTGGTGAAGGCGAATTGAATTATCCGGTGAATTTAATTATCGATACTTATTATAATCCCGCGGAGGCTCTGGTTATCGAGACCTACGACCGCTTTTCGGGATTCCAGTCGTTTACAATCGCGCAGGCCAATGCCCCTACTCCTCCACCATTGGGATTTGGATTGATGGGGCTTCCGAAACGGAGAATCGGAACAGACTCGCCAATACCGGGCAAACTTCAGCTTAGCGAGGCATATCCCAATCCATTTAATAGCAATTGTGTAATCTCGTTTTCGATTACGGCTGAGGCGCAAGTAAAAATCGAGATATTCAATGTCCTCGGCCAAGTTGTGGCAACGCCGCTTGATAAAGAAGTATCAGCCGGGACGCACTCGGTGAAATTTAACGCCGACAATTTGAGTTCGGGGATTTATTTCTATAAGGTGACCTATAACGGAAATTGTCAGACAAAGAAGCTGGTGCTGTTGAAGTAAGGATAACCGGCATAAACTACGGCCAAATCGCTGTCGGGAAAGGATTCCTGGCAGCGTTTTAATTTTCCCCTTGCCAGATTAAAGGATACTGTTATAATGTAAAAGTCAGCAGTCGCGGCTAGAGACTTACTCTAATAAGCCGAGTTTATTTGGGTAAGATTATTCGGTCGTAAAATATCGCTTTATTATCCAATGATGCTACAGGAAACGATACATGGATAAAGAAAAAAGCGCTTTCAAACAAGACCGGGAAAAATATTACCGGATAAAATTCGGCACCACCACGCCGCGATTTAGCCAAAAGCTTGCGCTTTGGATAACCAGTTTTGGCTTTCATGTCGTGATGGTTTACAGATTTGTCAAATACTGCAAGCGATTTCATTCAAGACACAAGATACTCGGTTTTATCCCTTTGATTATTTGTAAAATAGCCAACTACCTCACCCGGCTTATTCACCATGTCGATATTACCGACGCTTCCATTAGCCCGGGCTTGCATATAAGCCACGCGAGCACGATTTATATCGGAGCCGTAAAAATCGGACGTAATTTCAGCCTAGGACACAATGTTACGATAGGTATAGGTCATCAGTCAGGAAAAATCGGGTCGCCCAAAAGTATCGGCGATAATGTTTGGGTGGGAACCGGTTCGGTCATTGCGGGCGCAATTACTATCGGCAATAAAGTCACAATTGCCAGCGGCAGCATGCTGTCGAAAGATGTGCCCGATAACGCGTTGGTGATGGGGAATCCGGCGCGGGTGGTCGATCCGAATTACGACAATTCGCATTTGTTATAATTAATAATATTTGTGGGGGCGCATAGCTCAACACACCTGTAAATCGAATATAGAATTCAAATGTTTGAAAAGAATCACTATACATTGAATCGAAATAGCATAACATCGCCGTCTTTGACGACATAGTCTTTGCCTTCCATGCGCAGCTTTCCACGTTTGCGCGATTCGGCCCAATCGCCGATTGAATCAAGGTCGGCATAGGCTACGGTTTCAGCTTTAATAAAGCCGCGTTGGATATCGGAATGAATTTCGCCGGCGGCATCCCAAGCCGTGTACCCCCGTGGAATCGGCCAGGCACGGGCCTCGGTTTCGCCGGCCGTAAGGAAACAGATTAATCCGAGCAGGTTAAAAGAGCGATGGATAACCTTGGCGGCCGCCGGTTCATCGATACCGAGGTCCGACAGGAAATCACGGCGGTCCGATTCGGGTATCGCCGCTAATTCCATTTCGATTTTGCCGCACAGCGAAGCGCAGGCGCGGTTTTTGGCTGAAGTTGGAAAATATTTCTTTTCCAGCTCAGTTCCCGATGAGATTTGATCCTCGCCGAGATTTAGAAGATATAAAATTGGTTTCAGACTTAAAAAACCGAAACTCCCCATCAGCCCAAGCTCATCTTTGGAAAACTCCATCTCACGCAAAGGCTTTTCGTTATCAAGCTGGTTTTTCATGCGGATAAGCAGAGATTCCTCGGCTTTGCCGGCGGGCGTAGGCTTGACTTTTAGCATATGAACGACTTTTTCGAGTCGTTTTTCGATTAGTACCAAGTCGGAAAAAATCAGTTCCGATTCTATAGCGGCGATATCGCGGGCCGGATCGATTGAGCCGTAGGGATGCGGTATGCCGCTATTTTCGAAACAGCGGATTACGGCCAGCAACTCGGATGTCATCTTAATCGCGGATATGAATGCCGGTTCTTTGAAACTATCTTTCGACTGCGAAGCGGTCATTCCGGCCACATCGATAAATTCCATTTCGGCATAGGTGATTTTGGCCGATTGGAAAATCTCGCTAAGGCGGTGAAGGCGCTCGTCGGGTACTTTTATCACGGCGATATTGGGAGATTTGCCCGTGGAAAAATCGCCGACCTGAGCATGGCCGGAGCATAGAGCATTGAAAATCGTGGTTTTGCCCGATTGTCCCAAGCCAATTATTCCTATTTGTAGTATTTTCCCCGGCATTTTTATTTTGTTGTTTTTCTCTAAACGAATCGCCGTTTACTGTCATTAACTAAATAAAAATACATTTTCGCCAGGTACATGTAAACAATATAATTGAATTTTACAACTGAAGAGTGCCGGCAACCGTGAAATGGGTCCGGTCGGGTGCCAACTGAGGAATTACGTTGCTGCTGTTAATCAGGGCGATATATTCAAGGTCGGCTCGGCGATTAACGGCGATTAATTCTTGTCCACGATTTGATTCTTTCAAGAAGCCGAAAATATCGTTTTCGTGGCGGTTATAGAGATACCTGGATGTTACGGAATTATCGTTTAGGCCTCTTTCGTGAGGGATATCTTTCAAGAGCAGGTCTATAAGCATTCCGGCGCAAACCGCATCCTCAAGCGACATCGTCTCCCCTTTTCCTAAGCATACAATATTAATCAAATCGCGGCCGAGAATATTCATGGCCACGGCGTTGATGTTATTGAAGCAAGCTAAAAATATATCCGGCGTTTGGCTGGATACCTCAATGGCTTCGGTTAATTCCGGACTTAAAAAAGCGAATAGTCGGTCTTTCGGTTTAGAAACGCCCAACAGCGCCGGCGAACTGTTCAAATCGAACTCTTTCAAGGGAGCGCCATGATATTTTCCGCACAGAATCACGTTATCTTTACCGAGTATTTGGCGAAGCTTTATGCCCTCTTCGGGATTGCCAATCGGAACCGCTCGCAGGGCGCCATTTTGCAGAGCCGATGTAATCATAGTGGAGGCGCCGAAGATATCGAAAATAACCAGCGACTCAGCCGGTTCGGAGAAATCCTTGAGTTCGTTTATCGTGAAAAAAGTGCGAATTTCCATTTAATCACGCCCGATGAATTAATAAATCCGCTGATATCCGTAAGGGCAAGGTATGTGGCTTGATGAAAAACCTTTATTGCTGGAATCTCCATGTGTAAGGTGTAATTTTATCCATTACTAACCCGTAGGGGTTTGGCATGCCAAACCCCTACGCGAAAAACGAAGTTTTCGTTTTTAATATTATTGCACCTTTTCAACACTCATCATGCCTTGCCCTTACACA
>JAAYTW010000379.1 GCA_012517955.1 Candidatus Zixiibacteriota bacterium
CGATTTGCGCATAGCGGACTTGCGCCGACGATGGATGAAAACCACATACATCAGCGGCCTGCGCCAGTACACTGATAGCCCCTGGATGACCTATCGCGAAACCTAAACCGTCAAGCCCATAAGGGAATCCAAAAGAATGCAGTTCAATAAAATAATCGGAACCGCGGCGAAGCTGCAATGGCATTTCAATCGGCGGTTCACTTTGCCCAGCGTACGGACAATCCAAAGCTATCAAGATATTGAATTTGCGCAAGCGCGCCATGAGGTCGCGATAAAAATAGAGATCGGCTTCAGCGCCGGTCGGATTATGGGGATAATTTAAAAACAAAAGCTTAATGTTTTTCAGCGGCTTATCCGTTAACGATTCAAGATTGGGAAGGTATTCGTTTTTTTCCAGTAGAGTATAGGCTTGGGGCGCCCCGCCCGCCAAAATCGCGCCCAATCGATACATCGGAAGCCCGGGATCAGGATGAGCAACGATATCGTTAGGATTGATAATACCCAAACAAAGCAATACCACCGCCATCCGGCCTCCAGGCGTCAGAGTTATATCCTTTAAAGGATTAACCGGCCGCCCATAGATTTCGCTATAGTACTTTGCCAGCGATTCCTTAAGCGAGGCGATATCCTGCGAGGTCGCGGGTATTCCCGGAATCAAATTTGCCCTGGCAATTTCCTCAAGAAATGGCTGGCAATCCGGTATCTCCGGGCTGATTGAATCAAGATCGATAAATTCAAGCCCTCGCGGCCTAAGCAAACGCTCGGTCAACCGCATCGAACCCAACAAGGCCAAAGGGGCTTTCTGAAGCCTTTCTGATTTATCGACGACGACTTTCATCAGAATTCAATTTCCCCTTTTTGATTTCAGTTTGGCCGTTTGTTTGCTTATCGTATCAAATCCCGCAAGCAGTTTTAATATCTTTTTAGGCCAAGCAGCCGCATCGCCGATGATTGTGGCCAGAAAATATATCTGAGCGTACCGCTCGGTTAGTTCCATGCGGTTGAATGCCTGCTCCAGACTATCGCCCACGGTCACTACGCCGTGATTCCTAATTAATACCGAATTGAAATCTTTCGCCAGTCTCGCCACTTTAATCGCCAAATCGCCGCTCCCCGGAATCCCGAATTCGGAGACGGGAATCAATCCGATTGCGGCGGCGACTTCGGGTAAAATTACTTTATCTAACGGCTTTCCCGCAACGGCAAATGATGTAGCATAAATCGGGTGGGCATGACAGATTGCTCTTATATCCGGTCTGATTTTATATATTGCCAGGTGAAGTCGGTATTCTGTTGAGGGTCTATGTTTCCCCGACAGCGTTTTGCCATCGGCCGATATTTCAATAATATCCGAACCGGAAACGCTCGCCTTATTTATTCCGGTAGGCGTGATTAAGATAGTGTCGGGCGATAACTTCAGCGATAAGTTTCCCTCCATGGAACCAACCAGGCCCTGCGAATATAAACGGTTACAGTAAGATGATAACAAGCGGGCGGATTTTTTTCTATCAGCGCTGGGCATAATAACTAATCGCGATACATTATTGCCGCTGCCACCGCATGTTCGCGGGTGTGGGACATGGAAATGATAATTTTCCGCGGGCCGATAATCTCTCTAATAGATTGACCGAGCCGAACTTTTGGCTGGCCCAATTCATCGTTGACGATTTCGATAGATGTCCATTTGGCCCCTTTATTCAGTCCGGTGCCAATAGCTTTCAGGACAGCCTCTTTTACCGCGAAACGGGCCGCAAACGACTGTTCGGGAAAGGACTTGCTTCGGCAGTAGTTGATTTCCCAAGGGGTGAAAATACGGTCGATGAAACGGTCGCCCCACCTTTCGGCGGCCTTTTTTATTCGGTAAACCTCAACAATGTCAACACCTACTGATTCTATCATAATTTTGCCCTACAATTTGTTAAATATAGAGCAAAAAAAATGAAAGTCAAAGCTTAAATGGCCGATAATAAGATTGTGCTTGATTATCTAAGGAAAATGTTTACAATAGGCTTGGCGGGATGAGGGGGAAATTGAAAACCTAACACCGTTTCAATGAAGGCCGCACCCTGGCGCTGAGCTGGCGCGATGACCCCCGGGTTCCGGGGAGAGCGAATGCGAAACGCGCGAGGTTGCAATAATACGCCTTTATCGTACCGAGAGTGTAGTGTTTTCGGTTCGATTACAACTCTCGTTCCGCCTGAAAATAAAAAACCGGGTCTTCGGACTCGGTTTTTTGTTGTGAAAAGTATTATTGCGAAATTAGAACCCGATTCATTAAACTTTTACGAGATTTCCTCAATCTCCTCTTGACACTATCGCAACCCGAGATATATTTAATCGTATCCTGAACCGGATAGATGTAGCCTCGCGAAAGGAGGCGTGTTTTAATGATGAATAAAATTGCCGATATTGTAACGATTTCACGCCCGCCGGAGGCCCGCCGCTAATCTTTTGAAAAAACACCAAGATTAGAGGGCCTTCCCGTTTGCGGAAGGCTTTTTTGTTTGGGCCGCGGGCGAATCGATTTTCCGCGGCCTTAGTTTTGCCATCAGTCTGGCTGGCTGCGGTATAATCACCAGATAGATTTTTATGTATGGAGGCCTATTATGGTTAAAGAAATGATGTTAGATGTTGTCCGGGTTCCGTTCGGTTACCGACAGAACAACCGTTTTTATAAAACGATTCGGTGGCGTTTTCCGGAATTTCCGAATGGACATATAAGTAACGGATTTGATTTCGAAACAACAGATGATAAATTTTATTTCAGGAAATACAAAAATGGATTTAATAAATTTAGGGTGGAATTCAGAGTTCGAACAAAAATTCGAACAATATAAAACGAACGGCTTTGTGCCCGCTCGCATTATCGCCGAACATAAAAGCCTTTATCAAGCGCTTGACAGCAAAGGCGAATTGACCGCCGAACTATCCGGCAAATATCGCTATCAAGCCGCCGGGCGATTCGACTATCCGACAGTGGGCGACTGGGTGGCGATTGCCAGACATGACCACGATAAGGGCATAATCCACGCGCTTATCTCTCGCCGAAGCGCTTTTATCCGCAAAGAGGCCGGTCAGCGCACCGCCGAACAGGTGGTGGCGGCGAATATCGATATCGCGTTTATTGTGAGCGGCCTCGATAACAATCACAATATCAACCGCATCGAACGCTACCTGACAATGACCTATGAAAGCGGCGCCGCTCCCATTATCCTGCTTAACAAATGTGACTTATGCGACTATCTGGATACTGTTATTGGCGAAGTCGAAAGTCGAGCAATCGGCGTACCGGTGATTGCTTTAAGCGCCGCAACAGGTGAGGGATTCGACGGGCTGGTTACTCATTTACAAACAGGTAAAACGGCCGCTTTTCTGGGTTCCTCGGGAGTCGGTAAATCGAGCATTATCAACCGCCTGCTTGGGGAAAACCGCCTAAAGGTCAATTCAGTTAGGGAAAATGACAGCCGCGGTCATCATACTACAACTCATCGCGAATTGATTGTCCTGCCCAATGGCGGAATAGTCATCGATACTCCGGGCATGAGAGAACTTCAGGTTTGGGGCGATGAAAGCGGGTTGGCGGCGGCTTTTGATGATATAGAAGACATCGCAAGAAATTGTCGCTTCCGCGATTGTAACCATAAAGATGAACCTGGATGCGCGGTAAAAGCAGCCGTTTGCAATGGCAGTTTGAAAGAAGAACGTTTTCAGAGCTACTTAAAATTGAAAAAGGAGTTACGCTATTTGGAAGCCAAACAGGTGATGAAAGCAAGTGCTATCGAAAAGATGCGCTGGAAGCGGATATCGCAAATCCAAAAAACGTTCAAAGACAAAACTCACTAATCATTGAAGCGCGGTCAGGTACTCAAACTGGCCGCGCCTTTTTAAGAACGCTTACGTAAAAAACATTGATTTTACGTCGACCAAATCGTTAAAATACAGTGATGCAAAAACCATACATAATCGGTATAAC
>JAAYTW010000380.1 GCA_012517955.1 Candidatus Zixiibacteriota bacterium
CTGGTATCGGTATTGATTACATAAACGGCCGCCCCCTTATCATTAGTCTGAATCACCACGTCAACGGCCGGGTCGGAACTGAACGCGGCAGGTGAAAGTCCATTATCCGATAACAGCTTTTCCAGGAGAATCAGTTTATGGGGTTCGCCTTTTGCGGAAATATCATAACCAAAATAGTAATAGGCGCCCTTACCGAGTTTTTTAGAGGCTGCCAATACTTTCGCGCCGGATTTGGCGATGGTTTTAGTCGAACCTTTGCCTGATAAAACGCCGTAACAAATCGATTTGAATTCATGGTCTCCACATTCGATATCAACAGAACCATACATTGGTTTTGTATCGATTCCCAGGCCGCGGGCCAAAATTTTGACAGGCTTAAATTGCAAATTAAAATGAGGAATATTACCAACAAATACTATTGTCATCCCTTTACTTATCAAATCCAGCAGTTTTTTTTGAACCGAGTCGGACATCAATTCCGCTATCGGAACAAACATCAATTCGGTTTTTTCGAAATGTTCGTGAATTTCCAAATCAAAGATGTCAAAATCGTAATGTAGTTGGCTCAAATCACAAATCAGGTTCTTGAAAGTTTGGCGGGTAAGGTCGTTAATATAGGAGAAATCTTCATAATCGCCAATTTCGGCAAAAAGGTCGTATGGCCGATAAAGGCCTATGGCCGCGCGGGCGTTCGATTTGGTCGAATTAAGATTAATAACCTCGGCGGCAAGATTGATTTTGCGGATTATATCATAGTTTTCGTGCACCGTGCCGTCTTCGCCAAGCGGTGAGCCGGCCCAATGGTCGCGGCCGATAAACATATAGTAATTTATTCCTTTCAGCCCGGCAGCAAGCGAGGAAACAAGAATAAAACGTTGTTTTTTATAATCAGGGATTAGCTCCGTTGGTTTTGCGGAATGCGGATGGCCGGTTGCCAACTGGGGGGACCAAGATGTTCCGGTTATGCTTTTAGCGAGCTTGACCCGCGTGATAATTTCATAGTAGTCATCATCGCTGTTAATCGGCGTGCCGAGGATGGTTTTTTCTCCGCGAATTTTATCCCAGGGAATCGGAATATTGAAATCGCCGCTTGGCATAACCACCGAAAACATACAACCGACACCGAGCGCCTCATACCGTTCTTTTAAAGCGCCGATATAATCATTTATAATCTTGCCCTTAAATTCGAGCCAATCAAAATACATCACCAGTTGTTCAGGTTTTTTCAGATTAAGCTCGACTGGAGGACCGATACCGGAAAATGTCTTGGATTTCGGATAACCTGCCGGCAAGTCTTTGATATTGCCGTATTTGTTTTCGAGAAACGCCGGATATAATTCGGAGGTGATATGGGCATTATAATCGGCTTGAAACATACCGGAGTTCCCCCCAAATGTGACCTCATCATCAAGTTGGATTAGAAACACCGGACCCTTAGGGAATATATAATTCTGAATTGCCTCGACCAAGCCACCCAAGTAGCGTTTAACATGATTCAGGTATTTAGGATGCAGGTAAGATGGCTGATACAATTGCTTAGCATCCCCCTTAAGCCGAGCATTAAGAAGGCCTCCCGAAAAATCGCGGGCGACTATGGATTCATCGGCAAAAATATACTTGGGGATACCGCCGCCCAGCCATTCCGCCTGAATCCACGGGCCGGGCTTAAGGATAATTTTAAAACCAAACTCGCGGGCCAGTTCGAGAAATACGATTAAATCCTTATAAGGGTTATCCAAACCCTGAAAATCAAACTCGCCTGGGCGTTCTTCATGAAGATTCCAGGGGACGTAGCTGGAAATTATCCGAAAATTGGCCTTTTTCAAACGGTCGAAGCATATAGACCAAAATCGTTTAGGTACTCTGAAATAGTGGATTTCCGCGGAAATCGGCAGAAATTCATCGCGTCCAATTACAAATTTGTTTTCTACTAATCCAAGCAATCCTAACTCTTTGTCTTAATTAATGTTACAATTCAATTACGGCAAATCACATAGGGGAAAGTAAAAATAATTTCACACTTTGTCAACAGTTATTTTATAACTTATTAATTAACAACGAATTATTTTTAAATTAGCCGCAAAAACATATAAAAACCACAAAAAAATGGCCGCCCTGACGGGCGGCCATTTGAAAGCCGGATTCAGTATGAGTTATTCGGTGTTTCCAGTAGGGGTATTCTTAATCGCCTTAGCCGGCGCTACTGGCGTACAAGCAGGATAGTTGGCCTGAATCGGTGTAACTGCCGGATAATACTCGCAAGTGGAAGGAGCAGTCCCAGGGGTACCCTTCAGGTAGGTAACCAAACGAGTTGCGTCAGAGCCCCTGACTTCGCAGTTACCGTTAACGTCGGCGGAAGCCCAGAGTTCGGTTACTGGGGCTGATGGATTGTAGAATAAGCACGCGCCAACATTACCCTTGAAGAAGCTAATTAACCTGGTTACATCAGCAGCTCCAACAGAAGGCGGCCAAGCAGCAACTTCCATGTTTGCATCGCCAGGCATATATTCATAACCGGCAGAATTGACGGTTAAGGCCATACCAATCTTATCGTTGGCAGGATTGATATCCCCTGTTAACGCCACGTAGGTCGTGCAAGTGTAAGCGCCTGCGGGAGTAATAGCGTATGGTGTGAATTCTATCGTATCAACCAAACCAGCATCGAGAGTAAGACCAGTTATGGTTTCGGTGTGAATTACGCCGCTACCATCGTAGATTTCGAAAGTAACGTCATAAGTTTCATTCGCGATACCAAGATTGGCCACTTCGGTGGTCGGAGTGAACGATACACCTTCAGTGACAGGGCTGACTGGTTCGATAATCGACA
>JAAYTW010000381.1 GCA_012517955.1 Candidatus Zixiibacteriota bacterium
ACTGCGTCGGCCTAAGAACTGACCGAACACGCAAATTTTCCATTAACTATCTTGCTCTATTTGTTGTTTATCCAATAAATTTGTATATATTACCCTATTGGTCAAAAATGAATTGACAAGCCACTACTGTTCATTATAATAGTGAACAAATGTAAATTAAAATAAGAAAGACGAAGTTAATGGAAGCTGATAAAATAATCATAAAAGGGGCCCGCGAGCATAACCTCAAAAATATCGATGTCACAATCCCGCGCAACCAATTGGTGGTAATCACGGGGTTGTCCGGTTCGGGGAAATCATCGCTGGCGTTCGATACGCTCTATGCCGAAGGACAACGCCGGTATGTGGAATCGCTATCGGCTTACGCCCGGCAGTTTTTGGGGCTGATGGAGAAGCCGGATGTCGACTTTATCGAAGGGCTGTCGCCGGCGATATCAATCGAGCAACGATCGGCCGCCAAGAATCCGCGGTCGACAGTTGGGACAGTCACCGAGATATACGATTATCTTCGCTTGTTGTACGCGAGAGTGGGAATTCCGCACTGCTACAAGTGCAAAGAGCCAATCAGCCAGCAGACGGTTCAGCAAATCGCCGATTCGATTATGGAGGCGCCGGTTAACAGTCGGGTACATATTTTGGGGCCGTTGGTGCGCGGCCGCAAGGGGGAATACAAGGACGTGCTCGACCAGATCAGACGCGAAGGGTATGTAAGGGTGCGGGTCGATGGCACGGTTTACGAAATTGAGGATGTCCCCAATCTTGATAAGAATAAGAAGCATACAATCGAGGTCGTCGTCGACCGTTTGGTGATTAAAGAGGATGTTAAAAAGCGGCTTACCGATTCCCTGGAAATCGCCCTGAAACTCGGTTCGGGATTAGTCAATGTTGAGACTGTCGGCAGAGGGGAACGGCTGTATTCGGAACGTTATGCCTGCGAAAAGTGCGGGATATCGTACGAAGAGCCGACGCCGCGGATGTTTTCGTTCAATTCGCCGTTTGGCGCCTGCCCCGATTGTTCGGGACTGGGGTTCAAGATGGAGTTGGATCCGAAATTGGTGGTGCCAAATCCGACGCTTTCAATAAATCAGGGGGCGATTGCGCCCTGGGGCATACCCCGGGGGGGATATTATTTCGGAATGATAAGAGCGATAGCCGACCATTATAATTTTTCTCTTAATACGCCTTTTGAAAAACTACCGGAAAAATTTCAGAAAATTATACTGACGGGTTCAGGAAAAGAACAGGTTCGATTTGTCTGGAATCATTCCGATGGCAAAGGAGTCTGGGAACGGGAAGATCGATTCGAAGGAGTAATCAACAATCTTAAAAGGCGGTATCATCAAACGCAATCGCCGGCGATACGGGAATGGATAGAGCAATTCATGTCGGTGAAACCGTGCGAAAGCTGCGATGGGGCGCGACTTAAACCGGAAGCGCTGTCGGTTATGCTGGAGGGATACTCGATTGCGCGCATATCATCGATGAGCGTGAAAAAAGCCAAAGAATTTTTCGAGAATCTTAAATTGGACCGTCGCCGCTCCGTAATTGCCAAGCAGATATTGAAAGAAATCAGCCAGCGTTTAAGTTTTTTGGCGGATGTGGGGTTGGATTACCTGACACTAGAGAGATCCGCTATGTCGCTTTCCGGCGGTGAAGCCCAGCGTATCAGGCTGGCCACGCAAATTGGTTCGCGATTGGTGGGCGTATTGTACATATTGGATGAGCCATCGATAGGACTTCACCAGCGGGACAATCGAAGGTTGCTCAACACGCTGATAACGCTTCGCGATTTGGGCAACACAGTGGTTGTTGTCGAACATGACAGGGAAACAATCGAATCGGCCGACTATGTTATCGATTTAGGTCCCGGCGCCGGAATCAACGGAGGATCGGTGGTCGCGGCCGGAACGCCGGCGGCGATAATGCGTTCGCCTAAATCGATTACCGGAAAATATCTATCTGGAAAATTATCGATTCCAGTACCCGAAAAAAGACGCAGGTCCAATGGCGGCCAAATTACTCTTGTGGGAGCGTCGGGTAATAACCTGAAAAAGATAAAGGTTACTTTTCCGTTGGGCGTGTTTATCTGCGTGACCGGTGTATCCGGTTCAGGGAAATCGTCTCTGATTAATGAGACGCTGTTTAGAATAATGGCCAAGCATTTTTACTATTCAAAAACCCCGGCATTACCCTACGAAATGGTCAGCGGCCTTGATAAAATCGATAAAGTTATTGATATCGATCAATCGCCTATAGGCAGAACGCCGCGTTCGAATCCAGCGACATATACAGGGCTTTTCACGCCAATCCGCGATTTGTACGCGCAATTGCCGGAGTCTAAAGTGCGCGGTTATGGACCGGGGCGATTTTCGTTCAACGTGAAAGGGGGGCGCTGTGAGGCCTGCGAAGGGGACGGGATTATCAAAATCGAAATGCATTTCCTTCCGGATGTGTACGTGCCCTGCGAGGTTTGCAAGGGGGCGCGCTACAATCGCGACACGCT
>JAAYTW010000382.1 GCA_012517955.1 Candidatus Zixiibacteriota bacterium
GATTCCGGCTGATTCAATCGCGACTTATCAAGGTTGATATTAACCATCAGACCAATATATAAAATATACATAACAATAAACCATAAAAATGAATACGGCAAATTGACGCCGGCCAAATCGAGCATTAATGATATGGTAAATTGAAATGTCATCAAGTATAATCCCAAATGGAATCCATGTGTGTACGATAAGCCGATTGAACGAAATTTGAAAACGATGATTAGGCCAATCAGTAGAGCATAAAACAGGCCGCCGGTAAATTTAGAAACGAAAAAGGTCGCGAAAATAATCAAAATTGAAATCAGGTTCAAAACAAGTCTAGAGCGCCTTAGCCCATCGCCGGATATCGTCTGATTGAAAGCGGCCGGATATTCAAAGGTTAAAGGCGATGTTCCAATGATGATGAAGGCGGCTTTCGGTCCGACATAGACTGTCGGTTTTCGCCCTATAGAATCGGGGGCGATAGATTTAATTGCCAGTGAATCGGTGTATGCGGTATCCATCGCAATTATCCAGTGGTCGAATTCCTTTTCGAGATGATTATGGGGCATGTTGACAATTACGCCGTCGGCGAATCGTAATGAATCGAAGTTTTCCGATAAAAATTGGGCCGTTTGCGTATAGAAACTATTGAAGGCAAAGACGCGCGGTATGACAAGGATAACTGACCCGGCGGCGATTAAAATCAGCATATACAGCCAGGCTCTGCCAATGGAACGGGTCAGCAATTGGCTATAATAAGAACCTCCCTTAATGCTGCCAATGAAATCATCCCAAAAAAACAAAATAAATTCCGTGATTGAAATATCCGTTTTAAATAATCTTATTTATTCTTTATGACGTTTTCGCTTTTTCTTAGTGTTGTCGCGGCGGGCTGCGATAACCGATAAATCGAGATTAAAAGTTACCCGCGACAGTTTCTTTTTCCCTTTTTCGGTCATAGTGTACCGGGCATTGGGGTCCTCTCCGGTTTTTTCGAGCCAGCCCTGGCGTACGCAATAATCAAGGTACGCCGAACCCAGCGCCAGATGTTTTTCCAGGTCATCCTGACCCGACAATTCCGGCTTTTCCTTCATGGCCATGTTTCCCTCTCCTTGCAAAAAGCGATAATTACGTTGCTGAACTGACAGGCAAGGTTTCCAGACAATCAGTCCTATCTTCCCGTCCATTTCGGTTCGCGTTTTTCCAAGAACGCTCTGGTACCTTCGGCCTTGTCTTCCGTAGCGCAAATTCCAGCAAATAACGCTGCCTCATGTTTTAAGCCGCTTTGAAGGTCGCTGTCAAGCCCGAAATTGATAGCCTCTTTGGCCGCCTTAACCGCCAACGGAGCTTTCGAGCAAATACGCAGCGCCAATTTCTTGGCCTCGTCGAGAAGTTTGTCGGCGGCAAATACCCCCTCAACAAGCCCGATTTGCAGCGCCTCGTCGGCTTTGACGAAATCACCCGTAAATATCAATTTTTTGGCGATACCCGGTCCGACAAGGCGCGCCAATCTCTGGGTTCCACCATAGCCGGGGATAATGCCGAGATTCACCTCCGGCTGGCCGAGTTTCGCTTTATCTGATACCAGGCGGATATCGCAGGCTAACGCCAGTTCGCATCCCCCCCCAAGGGCGAAACCGTTGATGGCGGCGATAACCGGTTTGGGAAGGCTTTCGATTTTATTAAATAAAGCCTGCCCCCTATCCATCCTCGCCCGGCCCGAGATGACATTATCATCCGCCAGTTCGCGTATATCGGCGCCCGCCACGAACGATTTTTCGCCGCCGCCGGTGATAATCACAGCCTGTATTTCGGTATCTTTGGCGATGAAATCGAAACAGTCGTCCAGTTCAGCCAAGGTCTGCGAGTTCAAGGCGTTAAGCGCCTCAGGCCGATTAATAGTAACAATTGACAGTGGAGGTTCTTTTTCGAATATAATATTTCTGTAATTCATTGCAACTCCTTGATTGTAACCATAGTTTGGTTTCGGGCGCTCATTCTAAACAAATAATATATAAAAGCATCATAAAACTCAAGTAAGACAATTTATTTTTCGCAAATATGGCGATACGGAAAATCATCTTAAGGCTTTAAATGTTCCGCGACCAGGTATAAGAAATATTAATGCCGATTATAAAGGCCGATTTTTGTTCAATCATATTTATTGTCTGACCAGAGACATCAAAAAGGAATCAAGGCCGTTTTTGCATATAAGGCGAAGGTTTTCTTTAAAGGATGGGTTTTCCTGGTATAATTCCTTAAGTTTATTACATTCGAATTTCGGACATCGATAACAGTATTCCAGCCCGCGGTCATGGGCGCATCCTCGAAAATAACAATCCCTGTTCATGCAACTACGGTCCGGCGCGCCACATCCCCAACAATTAATCGAAGAGGGTTTTATCTTTTTATTTTGCTGAATCGACAATCCCGAGGCGATTTCGCTTTTCTTAAGATTGTCCCCGGTCGTTGTGGCGATAAATATAGCGCAGTTTAAACAAATTTTACCGCACGCCCCTACATGCGACTTGGCCATAAATCCTCCCGGTTTTTATAGTTATATATATAACACAAGTAATCAATAATTGACAATGGATTTTTATTTATTTTTTACCGCCGTAATAATGTTGTATTGATGCGTATTAAACCGAGATGAATTAAAATATCCTGATAAAATAATGAAAGTTCGTCTCAATACGCGTAAGTGATGATGCTGTATGGGATTACAACGACAATTATTATTATAGTAACGATTGTTTATCGATAATGTATCTTTGTCGTTGAACAATGGGAACTATAAGCTTAACTTTGAGGTAGACTAAGAAAATAACCAAATAGATAATTGAGAAAGGCCCAGGATGTTCAAACAAAAGCCACAGATAAATAAAGATGACATATTAAGGGCGCTTAAATCCGTGAATGACCCGGAGCTACATCGCTCGATAGTTGACCTTGGTATGGTTGGGCAAATTGAGGAAAAAGACGGCAAGGTTAAGGTGACCATTAAACTTACAGTTCCTGGATGCCCGCTGAAACATAAAATCCAGGAAGATGTAACCGCCGCCCTTTCAAAAATCGAGGGTATTACCGAAGTTGATTTGGAGTTTTCGCACATGACTCCCGAGGAGCGGACGGCTCTAACGGGCAAGATGACCGGACAGGCCCAATCGCCGCTTTTTGATGACGCCAAGGTTAGGCATATAATCGCGGTGGCTTCTGGAAAAGGCGGCGTGGGCAAATCGACGGTAACGGCAAATCTGGCATACGCATTAAAAAATGCCGGTCATTCCGTGGGAATTATCGATGCCGACATTTATGGATTTTCTATCCCCCGCATGATGGGAGTGCGAACTTTGCCGACGGTTATCGATGAAACGATTATTCCAGCAATTAAAGACGGCATTAAAATCATATCGATGGGCTTTTTTGTGGAAGAAGATCAAGCGGTTATCTGGCGCGGACCTTTGCTTCATAAAGCCATCGTCCAATTTCTGACTCAGACATTCTGGGATAAGCTTGATTACCTGCTGATAGACCTTCCCCCGGGCACAGGCGATGTGACTCTTTCCATATCTCAAACGGTAAAGGAATCGCAACTATTGGTGGTAACGACGCCGCAACCAGCGGCATCAAATGTGGCTCAGCGTGTCGGTGAATTGGCTCGGAAAGCGAACTTCCGGATTCTGGGAGTTGTGGAAAACATGTCGTATTTTATTGCACCGGATGGATCTTATCAGTATATTTTTGGAAGCGGAGGCGGCCAGGAATTAGCCGATAAGCTTGGCTGTCAATTACTATGCCAGATTCCGTTGGATACGTCTATCCGAGAGGCTGGCGATCTGGGGAATCCGGTGACATCATTAAAAGCGAACCAATCCGCGAAAGTATTCGAAATGTTGGCCGAAAAAATCAATAAAGGGCTGGCCGAAAAGTAAATAATCGACAATTGCCCGATAAAACGGGGAAGGTTATGAAAGAAAAAGTTAAGAAAGCAATAGACGAAATCAGACCCTACCTTCAGGCGGACGGCGGCGACTGCGAATTTGTCGAAGTCAGCGATGACGGTATCGTTAAAGTGAAGTTAACCGGTGCCTGTCACGGCTGTCCGATGTCGACCATGACCCTGAAGATGGGAATAGAACGGATTCTTAAATCCAAGGTGCCCGAAGTCAAAGAAGTAATCGTTTAAATTTGACAATTATGATTTTAATAAGCCTTTACGGTGATGCCGTAGAGGCTTTTTATTTCGGCTAAATGTTATTTTCCAGCCATATGTAATGCAAAAAGACAGTGTTTTTTATATTTTACGGCAACCACAGCCCCCGCTAAGTTAATTGCTTAAATGTCGACTATGGGTTCTCGATTATTACATGTTTGACAAGGGACCTTATCGATAAAAAAACGGGCCATTTATTAAATACATCTTTACCTTTGTATCAAAAATGATATATATTTCCCTTGTGTAAAAATCGGAAGGAGCCTTGGCGCAACATCGCGTTTTACACGTAGAACAAATTGGATATGTCAGCCAAAACGGATTTGGATCTTAGTCGGTCGATAAAGACGAAAGGGGAGGCTTTGGGTTTTGACCTGATTGGAATATGTCCGGCCGAATACAGCCCTGAGAGTCACGAACGTTTATTACAATGGCTTAGGCGTGGATTTCACGCTGATTTGGCATATTTGGAAAGAAACCCGAGGATGAGGTCAGACGCGCGGTTATTTTTCCCTGGAGCGAAATCGGTCATATCGGTGGCGAAATCTTATTATATCGAATCGAATTACGACCCGGCAAAGCCATACATTTCCATCTATGCCAGATGTCGCCCTTATCAGGATATAATAAAGGCGAAACTCGGCGCGCTACTTGAATATATAAAATCGCTGGCGCCGGAAACGCGAGGTAAAATCGCGGTCGATACATCGCCGACTTTCGATCGTTATTGGGCTAATCGGGCGGGTTTAGGATGGCCCGGCAAGAATACAATGTTGATTAATAAACGATTTGGAAGTTTTTTGTTTCTGGGTGAGCTGTTTGTCGATATCGATATTGAGCCCGATAAACCGGAAATAGATCGTTGCGGCGATTGCAGCCGCTGTATTGAAGCCTGCCCATCCGGAGCGCTGGTCGAACCGCGCGTTCTTGATGCATCGAAATGTATATCTTATCTAACAACCGCCACCGATATAGATTCTGAGAGGGCCAGCAGAATTGGCGGCAATATACTTGGATGCGAAATCTGCCAGCTGGTTTGCCCATACAACCAAAACGCCGAGCCAAGCGATTCGAGGGGGGAAATGTTTACGGATATCGATTTTAACAATTTGGCATTGAAAGATTATATTGACTTGACGGAATCGAGATTTGACGATACATTCAAAGGAACAATTATCGCTCAAAAGGGATTTTATAAATTTAGGCATAATACCCTTGTCGCACAATACAACACAAGTGCGTTCAGGGGGTTGAGTTAGCAACAGGAACAGACAACAGAAAAGAGAAAGAAGAGGTGTTTGATGCAGATTTCGAGAAAGGCCGATTATGCCCTAAGGGCAATGATTTTCGTGGCCGCGATTAACGGTCAAAGAACCTGCAGCATCAACGAGATCTCTGAAAGCGAGAACATACCCCGAGAATATCTGGCTAAGATTCTCAAGGAACTCTCCCAGAAAGGTTTCTTGCGCAGCTACAAAGGGGTAAATGGCGGCTACAAGCTGGCCAAACCGCGCGATCAGATTAGCTATTTAGATATCCTGGTGGCCATGCAAGGACCGTTCGCGATCTCATCCTGCAATATGGAAGACCGCGAGGCAAGCGGCTGCCGTGGCAAAGACAAATGCGCGACTTTCGCGTTCTGGGACGACCTTCAGAAAAAGCTGATGAAAATCCTTGGCGACATGACACTGGGAAAAATCGATTACAACAAGTTTTATCCCCAGTTCAAAGCCGGCAAAGCTTGACAAAACCGCCCGGCTTCAGCATCTTACATGAATGACAACCCGTAGGGCCAAAGCGGTAGCACTTTTTTCCGGAGGGCTCGATTCGACGTTGGCAATCCTGGTGATGAGAAGTCATGGTGTCGAAATCGAAGCGTTAAAGTTCCTTACCCATTTTGGATGTGACATAAAAGACTCATCCTCGTGCGGGGCTGACCCCTACCCGGCATCGGAGCAATTCGGCTTTCCCGTAAAGTTGTGCCATCTGGGCCAGAAATTCGTGGATATAGTCAAGAAACCGCGTTTCGGCTATGGCAAGAACATGAATCCTTGTATCGACTGCCGCCTGCTGATGATTCAGGAGGCGCGCGAATACATGGAGATGACCGGCGCCGATTTCATTATCACCGGCGAAGTGCTGGCGCAAAGGCCGATGTCGCAGATGCGGGACACGCTGAATAGAATCGAGGCGGCTGCCAATATCGACGGCCGCCTTGTCCGACCGCTGTCGGGGCGACTTCTGGCGCCAACCAAACCGGAGCTCGACGGCCTTATCAAACGCGAATGGTTGCTGGATATAGCGGGCCGGTCGAGAAAGCGGCAGATACAGTTAGCCAAAGAGTTCGGGCTGGAAAAGTATCCGAATGCCGGCGGCGGCTGCTGGCTCACCGAAAAGATATACTCGAATAAACTTCGAGACCTATTGGCATACGAGGAATCGCCTGATTTCAACGATATTAGCCTGCTCAAACTTGGGCGGCATTTCCGGCTGGCGCACAACCTGAAATTAGTTGTGGGACATAATAAAGAGGAGAATCAGGCGATATCAGCCTATATCAAACCGGATGACCGGGTACTGGAGGCGATTGGGGCGGGTTCACCGATTGGGATTTTGCGCGGAGTGGCCGACCCGGCGCTGGTGACGCTGGCGTGTTCGATAATCGCCCGGTACAGCGATGCCCGCAGCCTGCCTGTGGC
>JAAYTW010000383.1 GCA_012517955.1 Candidatus Zixiibacteriota bacterium
CGACCATAATCGCCTGTATGATTGTCATGATTTTGGCGATGTTGATTTGTTCGTTGTTAGGGGTGACAATTGAAAAAATCGCCTACCGACCGCTTCGAGCGCGACCCAAATTGACGGTGCTGATAACGGCGATCGGCGTATCTTTGTTTTTGGAATTCGGCGGACAGCTGGTTTTCGGTCCCGACCCCAAACTGTTTCCGACACTGATTCCTTCAACGACCGTATTAAGCGCCAGCAATCTGGTGATTGGCACGAATTCAATAGTCGTAATAGTAACCGCGATTTTGTTAATGTTACTTCTGCGATTTATTGTTTTCAACACCAAATTGGGGACGGCCATGCGAGCGGTATCTTTTAACCATCGCGCGGCCAGCTTGATGGGGATCAATATCGATACAGTTATATCGTTTACGTTTGTTTTAGGTTCAAGCCTGGCGGCGGCTGCGGCGATACTATACGCATCGGTTTATCCTAGTATCAACCCGTTGATGGGGATATTTCCCGGTTTGAAAGCCTTTATCGCGGCTGTATTGGGCGGAATAGGCAACCTTACCGGCGCGGCTCTCGGCGGATTAATAATAGGCGTATTAGAGACATTTGTGACCGGATACATATCGCCCACCTTCCGGGATGCCATTTCATTTTCGGTGTTGATTCTAATATTAATCGGAAAACCATCCGGGTTGTTAGGTCGAAACGAGACGGAAAAAGTTTAGCCGATGAGACGACACCTTTCAAAAATCTGTCTGTTGGTCAGCCTGATTCTCTGTGCGGTTGTTTCATTGCTTCAAGGCTATATCGGGGCCTATTATTTTCAGATAATAATCTATATCGGAATAAACACAATTCTGGCATCCAGCTTAAATTTGATTAACGGATTTGCCGGGCAGTTTTCATTAGGACACGCCGGTTTTATGGCAATCGGCGCATACACATCCTCGATAATCACCGCCACCTTACATTTACAGCCTGGTTCACCTATCAGTCATTTGATATTTACAGGGGCATTGTTGGCCGGCGGGTTGATGGCGTCGTTATTTGGCTTGCTTGTCGGTATCCCAAGCCTTCGCTTGAAAGGGGATTATCTGGCGATTACAACTCTGGGGTTCGGTGAAATAATCCGAGTGCTGATACAGAACATGGATTTTCTTGGGGCCGCTCGAGGATTTTCCGGTGTCCCGAAGTTGGCGAACTTTTTCTGGGTATATGCGATTGCGGCGATTCTGATATTTTTTCTTTACAACCTGATTAATTCCACCTATGGCAAAGGATTTTTGGCTGTTCGCGATGATGAAATCGCCGCCGAAGCCACTGGAATCAGCGCCACGCGACTTAAAGTCGTGGCATTTGTCACCGGCGCCTTTTTTGCCGGAATCGCGGGAGGCCTCTACGCGCATTTCGTGACTTATATCAACCCATCACAGTTCGGGTTTTTGCGTTCGTTCGAAATCGTCGTGATGGTCGTAGTCGGCGGCATGGGGAGTATCCCGGGAGTGATCTTGGCCGCTATCCTGCTGACAGTATTGCCAGAGGCATTGCGGGCAATCGCGCAGTATAGGATGGTAATCTACGCCATGTTGTTAATAATAATCATGTTGGTACGGCCGCAGGGATTATTTGGCGCCGGGATTAATATCAAACGCTATTTTAAGAAATCAACTGAACCGGTGTAATCGAATAAAATGTCGGAATCGATTTTACAGTTAGAAAATTGCACGATTAAATTTGGCGGATTGGTCGCTGTCTCGGAATTTAATCTTGAAATCGGCCGTAATGACTTGATAGGCTTGATAGGCCCCAACGGCGCCGGCAAAACCACAGTGTTCAATTTTATTACCGGAGTGTATCGACCGACGGCTGGGAAGGTCATTTTCGATGGTCATGATATTGTCGGCAAAAAGCCGTTTCAGATTGCCCGGCTGGGAATCGGCCGCACTTTTCAGAATATTCGCCTGTTTCCATCGTTGACGGTTTATGAGACATTGCAAGTAGCTCAAAATAAAAACCTGACTTACGGATTTGTATCAGCGATTATGTGTTTGAGAAATCTGCGCGAACAAGAGAAAAATGTGAATAAATCGATACTCGAAATACTCGATTTTTTCAATTTGCTGGCTGTAAAAGATGAAATCGCTACATCGCTGCCATACGGAATCCAGCGCCGGGTCGAAATCGTCCGGGCTCTGGCTTTAAGCCCAAAACTATTGCTTCTGGATGAGCCCGCCGCCGGAATGAATCCCTCCGAGAAAAGCGAGCTGATGAATCTAATCCGCAAGGCTAAAGAAAAGTTCAATATCGCGATATTGATAATCGAACATGACATGAAAGTAATCATGGGCATTTGCGAACGAATCGCGGTTCTGGATTATGGCGTAAAAATCGCCGAGGGAACTCCGGCCGAAATCCAAAATCATCCGAAAGTCATCGAGGCTTATCTGGGCGAGCAGGTGAAATAGTATGTTGGTAATCGAAAATCTTCGCATCTGCTATGGGGCAATCGCGGCCGTGCGGGGGATATCGCTTAAAGTCGAAAGCGGCCGAATAGTCACGCTTATAGGGGCCAACGGCGCCGGCAAATCGACAACATTACGCGGAATCTGCGGCCTGGTAAAGGCCGTTACGGGTAAAATAATGTTCGAAGAAAACGACATCACCAATCTCCCGCCGCATAAAATCGTGGCCGCGGGGGTGGTTATGGCTCCCGAGGGGCGCATGATTTTCGCAAACCTGTCGACCCGGGAAAATCTCGAAATGGGAGCGTATCTTCGAAAAGACAAAAAAGAAATCAATCGCGATATCGACTATGTGTTCACAATCTTCCCGAAACTCAAAGAACGAATCAATCAGCCCGGCGGTAAACTCTCAGGCGGCGAACAACAGATGCTGGCAATCGGTCGGGCGATTCTGGCCCGGCCTAAACTGATGCTTCTGGACGAGCCCTCGCTGGGAATCGCTCCGATTTTGGTGAAAACCATATTCCGGAAAATAGTCGATATCAACAAAGAACTCGGAACGACTATCCTTCTGGTCGAACAGAACGCTCATTTGGCCTTAAGTATCGCCGATTATGCCTACGTTCTGGAAACAGGCGAACTGTGTCTGGAAGGCAAAGCCGCCGATATCGCCGGCAATCAGCAGGTCCGGAAAGCTTATCTTGGCGAAAGCTGATTTTTATCGTTGCTAATTGGGATATTTATTTATATTATTGTTCTATGAAAATCGCGTTGACGATTATTTTATGTCTGGTTTTTTCGGCTTTTGCGTCTGCCGGAAGCTGGCAATTTCTGGGCCTTGGGGGGCGGAATGTAATATCATTGGAGACGGACCCGGCCGACACGCAGTATATTTATGCTGGCACGACTTCGGGGTTATATATTTCCGATGATGGCGGGCAATTCTGGGCGCCTATTATTCCATATAACGTGCCCGTAGTCTATCTGGCGAATTATCCATATGATTCTGATATAGTGATTAAACTTATCAGCGGTGGTTCCAACTCGGACGGGCTATACTATTCGACCAATCGCGGTTTTACATGGGATGTTATCGCTTATTTGATGAATCCTACAAGCGTTGGGTTCGATCCGATTGACACCGGCCTGATATATATTTCGCTTATGGATGGAATTTTGACCTCAAGCAATTTCGGCCAATCGGTAGCCCCCGCCAATAATGGCCTTCCCGATTTAAATATCAGCGATGTTTTAGGGGACGGCCGTAACAACCTCGAAGCCTACGCGGTCGGTCCCGCTTTTGTGGCGCACACCACCGATTTCGGCAATAGCTGGGATACCCTGGAAGGCTTGTTCGGCCTGGAATGTTATAATCCAGTGCGTATCGCTCACGATGCGCTATGTTCCGAAACGCTTTATGTTTCGTGCTATTCTTATGTGGCGGTTACTGAAAATGGCGGCGCTACTTGGCGCTACACCGCTATGGCGGGCGTGGGATTTAAGCCGATTGTCTGCGACCCTGATACGCCGGGGAAAGTATTCGTTGGTTCGGCTGATGGCTATGGCGTATTCGAATCGGTCGATGCCGGATTGTCATTTATCCCTATCAATGGTAATTTGGGGAACCTGTATGTCAATTGCTTGAAATTTCTGGCCAATGGCAAACTATTGGCCGGCACCGCCGACGGCGTTTATAAGTACGATTTTAATGCCGGCATCAATGACAAACCGCAGACGTTGCCGGATAATTTTACGCTTTTGCAAAATTACCCCAACCCGTTTAACGGAAGCACCAAGATATCAATCTCAAAATCGCTTGATATTTCATCCCGAATCGAAATTTTCGATATAACCGGACGATTAATCACTAGGCTGGATGTCCCCGCACATGCTACATCGGTTCTCTGGGATGGCACCGATGCTGACGGCTTACCGGTTTCATCAGGGATTTATTTCGCGAAAGCGACGACAGCCGGTCAGAGCAGTTGTCTTAAATTGAACCTATTGAGATAGGCCCGGGACCGTCCTTAGGGGGTGAAATAAGAGCCCGGCGCAAGGAAACCCGAACGCCATTCGCGATGGATATACCAATCTAATCCGATAATCGGCTTCTAACCCGTTCTATATTTAAGTTCAAGATTTCTATTCCGATAATCATAATGCTGAAGCGACAATCTTTCCTTAAGGAGGGGACAATGTTTGTTTGGTGCGCTCTATTATTCGTTTTGGGCATTTTGGCTTTTATGGATTCGTTGTTGAATTACGGCGAAATTTTTCGGATGATTAATTCGGTTATTTTCATGCTCGTGGCGCTCGGACTTCTGGTGCGCACCAGTATGAAAATCAAGCAGAGGACTATCGAAAATCTCGTCGATAGAGTCCAGCAGTTGGAGGCCATCCTAGGACCATCGGCGCCGGGGGCGACCGAACAGTCCAAAAGGCCGGTCAAACAATCGATATTCTAACTCGATTTGATTTTATTCAGGTATGCTCGCGCTTTTTCAACTAAAGGCGAGAGCGGAAAATCGGAAAGCAGCTTGTTGAAGGCGGTATTGGCCCGCGCGGGCTGCTTTAACTTTTCGTAATACAATACCCCCGCTGAATATAATGCTTGATCCCGATATAAGCCATCGGGATATTTGGCGAGATACAGTTCGAAGGAATCCGCCGCTTTTTGCCAGTTGCCCGCTTGTTCACAAAAATCGCCCAGTTTAATCAAGATGTATTCCGCCATTTCCGAACCGCCGAATTTACCAGCTTTTTCCGCCGCAATCAAGGCGCTGTCGGCCAACCCCATATAGCGGAATTTGAACGCGTCCGCCATATAGTAAGCGCTGGAATCGCCCGCCGCTCCTTTTAAAAACGA
>JAAYTW010000384.1 GCA_012517955.1 Candidatus Zixiibacteriota bacterium
ACAAAAACCATCCCTACCAACCGAAAGGCGGGACCGGATTCGGCGTGCGATTGTTTACGGAGTATATCTTGAATCAAGCGAAATAACGCATTTATAAGAATAGATTCTGGAACGGCTCACTATGTGGGCCGTTTTTGTTTTATGAATCCGTCGGGCCTGCGGCTCATTCTTGGTTTTCGATAACTATGATTCCCGAAGCTTATTCTTTCCATATTTCTGTAACTAATACAGAATCCTACCGCCCTTTACATTTAATGTTGGTCGAGACCTTTATAGTTTCGACAATAATTCGGAGTCCGAAATTAGGGGCGGGTCTTGCATCTGGAAGGTCGGCTTGCCCGCTGCCCCTACGGGATATTTTACAATCTCACCCCGGCCTGTGGCCTCCCCTCTGCCGCGCGGTAGAGAGGGCTGGGGGTGAGGTGTTTTTTCGGGTTTGGCATGCCAACCCCCTGGGCACGGATATCAGGTGGCATTCATGTCACCTTACTCGTTATTTGAATCCCCATCGCGGTTTCAGCATAAATATCGTGTTTCTTTTGGTGTCGGGTCTCCGCACTCGACGTACCAGCTGATTCCTTTTGGCGTCGGGTCGCCTGACCCGACGCTGCTTGAGCTTTGACGACTACTATCACCCAAGCCGTAATATTCTATATAATCTTTTATTTCTCTAAATCCCTAACTATAATTATTACATACCCGGCAATTGTCTCGTCCCTCAGGATGGAAGTGGCACACGACATCCTGTGGGGGATAAAACCGGCCTCAGGATATCGTCTTAGGCAGACTCTATCCTGAGGCACAAATCCGGGGGCGGCGTTTATGCCCGGCAGATATGGACATCTACAGGGCATACTCTCAACCCCGCCTAACCCCAACACCCCCACACACATCCCCAAACCCCACACATTTTATTGACATCCCAACACAAAATGATATATTTACTGTTCTATGAAAAGGCAGGTTGTTGAGGTCTGTCCTCGCCAGCCGGAAAAGAGATGACTATTGTTTAACAAAATACTGGTCGCCAATCGCGGCGAAATCGCCCTGAGGATAATCCGCGCGTGCAAAGAACTCGGCGTCCGTACCGTGGCGGTTTATTCGGAGGCCGACGCCAATTCGCTTCACGTGCGGTTTGCCGATGAAGAGGTCTGTATCGGTCCCGGTTCGGTGTCGGAAAGCTATCTCGACGCCAAACGGGTGATTGCCGCCGCCGAAGTTACAAACGCCGACGCGATTCACCCAGGTTACGGTTTCCTGGCCGAGAATGCCGATTTTGCCGAAGTCTGCCAATCGTGCGATATAGTCTTTATCGGTCCCAGCCCGGAAGTTATCTCGTTGCTGGGCGACAAATCGATGGCCAAACGAACGATGCAGAGCGCGGGTATTCCCACAATCCCGGGTTCCGACGGCATTGTCGATTCCTACGAAAAAGCGGTCGAGGTCGCCAAAGATGTCGGCTACCCGATTATGGTGAAAGCATCAGCGGGAGGAGGCGGTCGCGGCATGAGACTGGTGAATTCGCCCGATGAACTCAAGCAGTCGTTCGAGACCGCGCGCGCCGAGGCCAATGCCGCTTTTGGATCCCCCGAGGTTTATATCGAAAAATTGGTGCCTAATCCGCGTCACGTGGAAATCCAGATTATGGCCGATAATTTCGGCAACGTGATTCACATGGGCGAACGCGATTGTACCGTCCAAAGACGCCACCAGAAACTTATCGAGGAATCCCCTTCGCCGATTATTACGGAACAGCTTCGCCGCAAAATGGGGCAGGCTGCCGTGATGGGAGCGAAGGCGGCCGGATATAAAGGCGCCGGCACATTCGAATTTTTAGTCGACCCGGAAGGTAATTTTTATTTTATGGAGGCCAACACGCGCATCCAAGTCGAGCATACGGTTACCGAAATGGTCACCGGTATCGATATGGTTCGCTTGCAGATTGAATTGGCCGCCGGCGAAAAGATGCCGTATGCGCAGTCGGATATCAAATTCACGGGCCATGCTATCGAATGCCGAATCAATGCTGAAGACACCGACAAAAATTTCGGCCCGCGACCCGGCAAAATCACGACCTTTCACGTGCCCGGCGGCCTGGGGGTCCGTGTCGATACGCACGCCTACGCCGGTTATGAGATGCCGCCCTTCTACGATTCCCTGATAGCCAAACTGATTACATGGGGCAAAGACCGGGGAGAGGCGTTGGTGAGGATGCGTCGGGCGCTGGATGAGTTTATCGTGGAGGGGGTGCCCACGCCGATAAATCTATACAAGAGCATTTTTGAAGATCCTATTTTTATTTTTGGTAACTATGATACAGGATATGTTGAAAAATCCTTAGCCGGTAAAAAAACGGAAAAGCCGGCTAAAAATAAGGAGGTCTCGTGATACCGCAAGATTTAAAATATACCAAAGAACATGAATGGATTCGAGTGGAAGGTGATACCGGCACGATTGGAATCACCGATTATGCCCAACATGAATTGGGCGATATCGTTTTCGTGGAATTGCCTCAAGTCGGCGCCAAAGTCGAATTCATGAAGGCGTTCGGCACTATCGAAGCGGTCAAGGCCGTTTCTGATATCTTCTCGCCGTTGACCGGCGAAATCGTCGATGTGAACACGGCTCTGGAAACGAATGCCTCGGCTATCAATACCGACCCCTATGGTCAGGGCTGGATTATCAAAGTCAAAATGACCAATCCATCCGAACTTAATAACCTCCTTGACGCGGCGGCTTACGGCAAACTAATCGGACAGTAAACATGAACTATATACCTAATACCGACGCCGAACTTAAGGCGATGCTCGATAGTATCGGCGTAGATGATTTCGAGCGGCTGCTTGAGGCCATTCCGGCTTCCCTGCGTTACCGCGGTCGCCTGAATATACCGGAGGCGCTGTCCGAACCGGAAGCGGTCAAACATCTGACCGAATTGTCGCTTAAAAATAAACAGTATAAATCCTGTTTCGCCGGCGGAGGCGCCTACGACCATTATATTCCGGCGGCGATTTGGCGGCTGGTTTCCCGATCGGAGTTTATAACCGCTTACACGCCGTATCAGGCGGAAGTCGCCCAGGGGACCCTTCAAGCCACATACGAATTCCAGTCGATGGTCAGCCATCTGGTGAATCTCCCGATAACTAACGCGTCGATGTATGATGGGGCCACAGCCATGGCGGAAGCCGCGATTCTGGCTTCCCGGCATACCGAACGCAATCAAGTTATGGTTGCCGGCACCGTCAATCCGAATTATCTGGAAACGATGAAGACCTACTTGTCCGGCACGGGAATCCAAATCGTAAACGTGCCGATTATCGAAGGGTTGGTTGATGCCAACTATATCCGGCATCACCTGAACGACAGAACCGCCGCGGTCGTCGTCCAAAGTCCCAATTTCCTCGGCCTGATTGAAAGTATCGAAGAGATTGCGCTGGATATCAAAAAAAGCGGAGCGCTTTTGATTATGGGATACGATCCTGTTTCTCTGGGTATCCTCAAAACTCCCGGCGAATACGGAGCCGATATCGCGGTCGGCGAGGGACAGGGATTGGGAATTCCGCTGTCTTACGGCGGTCCCTATTTGGGATTGTTTTCGGTGCGCGCCGATTTAGTGCGCCGGATGCCGGGACGGCTGGTGGCGAAAACGCTCGACGCCAACGGCAAAACCGGCTACGTTTTGACATTGCAAACGCGCGAGCAACATATAAGACGCGAAAAGGCCACATCCAATATCTGCACCAACGAACAATTGTACGCGCTGATGGCTACGATTTATCTGGCTTTGATGGGGAAAGCGGGCATCAAAAGAGTGGCCGAATTATGTCTGGCAAAAGCTCACTATGCCGCCGATAAAATCGGTGGTTTGCCCGGCTATAAACTCAAATTCAAAACACCATTCTTTAAAGAGTTCGTGGTTCAGACACCGGTTCCCCCTAAAAGAATCCTCAGCCGACTCGGCAAGGTCGATATTTTAGCGGGGATTGACCTCGGTCCGTTTAAATTCGGACTGAAAGGTTGTTTGATGATAGCGGTTACCGAAAAAGTATCCTATGAACAAATAGATGAACTGGCTTACTGGTTGTCGAAAGTGAAATAGTATGCCATTTTGCCCGAATTGCGGCGGTGAATATCCGCTGGGACAAACCAGATGTCCGGAATGCGACCTGGAGTTGACGGATATTCAAAAGCGCCCCGATGATTTGTCGCTCGATTTCGAGGGAGAACCGGTGTTGCTTTGCAAAACCGGCGATATGGCCGGCGCCGAATTGTTGTCGCAGGCTTTTGCCGACGAGGACATCCCTTGCGTGATGAATCCCGGGCCCGTCGAATTTAGAATGTTTCCACTGGAATATGGGCAGAAAAGTATCCGCGTGTATGTGCCGGAATCGCTGGTCGAACAGGCCGGCCGAATAGCCCGACGGATACTGGCGGATTTCGTTGAGGAAGAAGGTGAAGATGACGAAGATAATTAGCTCGATGACTCTGTGGCTGGTTATCGGCGTGGCGTTTTTTGGATGTCAGAAAAAGAAGGCCGTTCCAACCGAAATTACTTTTCAATCCGATTTGCGTTCGGCGCGAGAGGTCGCTCGCGCCGAGAAAAAACCGTTGCTCGTCGAATTCTATAAAACTGGTTGTTCTTGGTGCCGAAAGATGGATGATTCGACTTTTACCGATAAAATCATAATCGAATTATCCGATAAAATCTTATTCTTGAAACTTGACGCCGGAATCGACACGGCGGAAGCCGCCCGGTTCGGTGTTACATATTATCCGACCGTTGTGTTGCTGAAGCCCGACGGTGATGAAATAGACCGTCTCGTGGGATATTATCCTCCCCCGGATTTCTACAACGAAATCCAGTTATACCTTCAGGGGCGCGAAACTCTCGAGGATTATCTCACCCGTCTGCAGGATGAACCTCGCCGCGCCGATTATATCATGGCGGTCGCTGAAAAGTACCGCAACCGCGCCGATTGGAACAACGCCCTTGGCTATTACCGCCAAGTGCTGTCGCTGGGGCTTCCCGACGCCCACGAGTATGTCTTAAAAGCGCTTTTTGAGATTGCCGTGATTAACGGCCGGAAAGGGGATTATCAGGTATCGCTGGCCACTTTCGCCGACCTTCTAAAACGACCGCTCGATACCGCGTTACGCGAGGATGCTTTGCGCCAGATGGCTTATTATACGGCTAAAAGCGGTGACACCAAACAGGCCATCGCTTTGTATATGCAATATCTCGATAATTTTCCCAACGGCGAATTCGCCGATTGGGCGCGTGATAGAGTCGATGATTTAAGAAGTATGCCCGCTCCCGCGGATTCGACTCAAGCGGCGCGGGATTCAAAACAGGAGAAATAAAATTGTACGATAAACTTTTGATTGAATTGTCTCGTCCTGGGCGCTCCGGTTTCTCATTGCCGGAACTGCCGCCCGATTATAAAGGACCGGAATCGATACTGCCCTCAAGTAGTCTTCGCAAGGACCAACCACAGTTGCCCGAACTGTCCGAGCCGGAAGTCGTCCGGCATTTCGTGTCGCTGTCCGCGAAAAACCATCATATCGATAAAGGGATGTATCCTTTGGGCTCATGCACCATGAAATACAACCCTAAAATCAACGACGATATGGCTAACCTGCCCGGCTTCGTGAATGCTCATCCCTATGCCCCTATCGATAGTGTCCAAGGAACGCTTGAGCTCATGTATAATCTGCAGGAGATGCTGGCGGTGATATCTGGCATGGATTATGTGACGCTTCAGCCGGTGGCGGGCGCTCACGGCGAATTTACGGCGTTGCTGTTATTCCGAGCCTACCATCTGAAAAATAAACAGACTCGCCGCAAAAATATCATAATCCCCGATTCGGCGCACGGCACGAATCCGGCATCGGTGACGCTGGCCGGATTTAACACGGTTAAGGTGCCGTCAAATCCTCAGGGCGGAGTCGATATCGAAAAACTGGCGGCCGTATGCGACGATGAAACAGCCGGATTCATGTTGACGAATCCCAGCACCCTGGGCCTGTTCGAATCGAACGTCGAAAAGATAGCGGCCATCGTTCACGAATGCGGCGGACTACTCTACATGGATGGCGCCAACTTGAACGCGCTTTTGGGAATCACCCGCCCCGGCGATATGGGTTTCGATGTCGTTCATTTTAATCTGCACAAGACATTCTCGACCCCGCATGGCGGAGGCGGACCGGGAGGAGGCGCCATCGGTATCAAAGCTATCCTCGAACCGTTTTTGCCGTCGCCGGTGGTGATTCGTAAAACCGAAAAGGATGGCGGGTACAGTTACACGCTGGACAACAACCGTCCCGATTCGATTGGTAGAGTTCACGGTTTTTACGGCAATTTCGCCTCCGATGTGAGAGGGTATACATATATTCGCATGAATGGCCCCGACGGGCTGCGCGAAATTTCAAAAACGGCGATAATCAACGCCAATTATTTGAAAGAAAATCTTAAGCAAGATTTCGCGCTTCCATATGATTTCCCTTGTATGCATGAGTTCGTGCTTTCGGGAGACAATCAGCTGGCCTATGGAATCAAAACCGCCGATATGGCCAAACGGATTCTCGATTTCGGAATTCACGCCCCGACCGTGTATTTCCCCCTTATCGTTCATGAAGCTTTGATGATTGAGCCGACCGAAAGCGAAAGCAAAGAATCGCTCGATTACTTTATCGAAGCGCTCAAACAAATAGCGAAAGAGGCTAAAGAAAATCCGGAAATAATCAAATCGGCGCCGCATAATACGCCGGTGGCGCGTTTAGACGAAGCCCTGGCGGCCAAGAATCTTGATGTAAGTTGGTAACCGAAAAAGCAGTTTAAGCCGCGACGGTCGCAGAATCGATCCGCGGCTTTTTTATTTTTAGGAAAAATTAACCCGAGGGTATGTTGTCTCCGTCCCCGGCAGTCAATAAACGAAAGTCGATGCGATTACGATACCGATAAATAGAATTGTTATTAAATACCATGAATCCTCTCTATTCTCTAAAAAACATCAGGCTCAAATATCCGTTTGCTTTGCCGCAATCCGAAAACCAATTCGTTCTCGCCCTGGATAATCTGTCGCTCGATATTTACGAAAACGAATGCCTGGCTATTATGGGCGGTAATGGCAGCGGAAAATCGAGCCTGGCCAAACTTCTGGCCGGTTTGGCAGGCGATTTTTCCGGCGAGCTTCACTATCGGGG
>JAAYTW010000385.1 GCA_012517955.1 Candidatus Zixiibacteriota bacterium
ACTGCGACGGCACAAAATGATTGAAATCATTTCTGATAGCGAAAAATACCGGGCGGCTTGGGACAAATATGTCAACGAATCCTCGTCGGCAGCCATTTCGCATCTATGGGGATGGAAAAACGTGATGGAGAAGGGGCTGGGGCATAAACCGATTTATCTAACGGCCAAAGATGGTGGTAGAATCGTTGGGATTTTGCCTATGGCGTTGGTGCGAACCTGGTGGAACACCCGCTACCTGATATCGCTTCCCTGGATAGATTACGGGGGAATATGCGCCGATTCCGCCGATGTAATCGAAAGTCTAAACAAGCGCGCGGTGGCAATAGCCCGCGAGCACCATGTGGCATTCGTCGAATACCGCTCGATTAATTCATACGAAATGGACATGCCGACCCGCCGGGACAAAGTCACCTTCCGCTTGAACCTAAATCCCGATTTCAACGTGGTTTGGAACGGTTTTGACGCCAAGCTCCGCAATCAAATCCGGAAAGCCGAAAAGTCGGGGCTAACCACCGAGCTTGGAGGTATTGAACTATTGCCTTCGTTTTATAAAATATTCCAATGGAAGATGCGCGACCTTGGGACCCCCGTGTGGGGATACAAATTTTTCGAATCGATACTCACGGAATTTCCGGATTCGGCGAAAATTATCTTGGTAAAACTCGACAAGCTTGCCATCGGCGGCGGACTAGTGTTGTCGTTCAAAAAAATACTGTATGTCCCATCAGCGGCATCGTATAATGAACACCTGAAATATTGTCCTAATCACGCATTATATTGGAATGTAATCAAGATGGGGTGCGAGCAGGGATATGAACAATTCGATTTCGGCAGGTCCACCTGGAACTCCCCGACATTCAATTTCAAAAAGCAGTGGGCCGGCGAGCCTATTCAGCTAAATTGGCAATACATGCTGGTCGGTCGGAAAGAGTTGCCGTCAATAAATCCCGATAACCCCAAATATAAACTGTTTATTAAAGCCTGGAAAAAGTTACCGCTATTTGCGGCGAATTATTTAGGCCCGAAAGTTATCCGGAATTTTCCATAAAAGAGCCTAAGCATCAATGACACATTATAAAAGAATACGATAGAAATGTTAAGATTAGTTCCCCCCGCCGGCATACCGGTATCGGTTACCGATATCTTCAAAATAATTTCAGCGCGAATATCTTCAGCCGATAAAAAGACAGATTTCGAGGAAACCATCAAAAAAATTACGGGAGCCAAATGCTGCTGGCTGGTGAATTCGGGACGGGCCGCAAACTATTTAATTTTAAAATCGCTTTATGAATTATCGGGAAAGGCGAAAAATGAAGTCGTAATTCCCGCGTATACTTGCTTCTCGGTCCCGGCCTCGATTGCGAAAGCCGGACTGAAAATAAGGTTGGTCGATATTGAACCGAATAATCTTGATTACGATTATGATAAATTGTCTCGATGCGATTTTTCAAAATCGCTTGCGATACTACCTGTCAATTTGTTTGGAATTGTCAGCGATTGGAATAAACTACGGATGGCCGTTTCGGACAGCGGCCTGTATTTTGTCGATGATTCGGCTCAGACGTTAGGGTTGTCATATAACGGGGTAAAATGCGGTTCCCTTGGCGATGTCGGGTTTCTTAGTTTTGGCCGAGGGAAAAATCTTACCACATATTCAGGCGGAGCGATAGTCACCAGCGATGATAAAATCGGCGACTGTATTGAAAAATATATGAGGGAATTACCTTCCCCCAACCCCCTTGTTGAATTGCGGATTTTAACAGAGTTTCTTTTTTATGCCATTATGATGCGTCCTTGGCTATACCGATTACCGGCGGTTTTACCGTTTTTGGGACTTGGAAAGACTGTATATGACGAAGGATTTGCGGTGGAATCCATGACACGGCTGCAAAAGACAATCGGGACGATTATTTCCGGCAATTTCCAGCGGATTGTTCAGATTCGCGCTTCCAACGCAAGCAGGTTGGCCAAAGGGATTTCGAATCGTGGAGGTTACAGTATTCCGGGGTGGAATACCGGCGCGGCTATTCCCTTTATCCGCCTGCCGATATTGGCTAAAGATGAATCAACTAGAAATCTGGCTGTTAAGCGACTATTCCATATCGGTATCGGGGCATCGGCTATGTACCCTTCCGCGATTGACGAGATTCCATCTATAAAAGAGGCACTGGTTAATTTAACGGATGATTTTTCGGGGGCGCGCGACGTTTCGCGGCGCCTATTCACTTTGCCGACACATGCCTATTTGACCGCGAATGATATCGATAATATCATAGCCTGCCTGCGGGATATTGGAAAATGACTACGGTTTTAAGAAGCATAGTAAAATACGTTTTCGCGCTGGCGTTCTATTATTCGGGAATCGGCGGATTGTTGCTATACATAAAAAAGCGCCGCCGTCGTCCCTGGCCGTTGGTGTTGATGTATCATCGTATCGTTGAACCGAAGGACGCGGCAGGGCTTCAACCGGGCATGTTTGTATACAAAGATATATTCGAGAAACAGATTGAATATATATCGAAATGTTTTCGGATTCTCTCTGTCAGCGATTTCGCCCGGGGATTGGCGGAAAATCGCCGATATCGCGGTGACGAGATGATAATCACTATTGATGACGGCTGGCGGGATAATTTTACAAACGGCCTGCCGATATTCAAAAAATATAATATCAGCGCCACGATATATCTTACGGCGAATTTTATCGGCACCGACTATCTGTTATGGTTTCAAGAAATCAGCTCGATACTATCGCGACCAGATATAAATACCGAAATGCTCGCGGAGGCTATCAAGGGTATCCTGCGGAAGTATCCGGATTCAACCAATGCCCGGGAACTATTAAATAATA
>JAAYTW010000038.1 GCA_012517955.1 Candidatus Zixiibacteriota bacterium
CCGCTTTACAAAGAGCGTCGCCAAGCCTAATCTTTCAGATACCACAACAAAGGGAGTATCGATAATTGATGCTCCCTTTTTAGGTTTCTTATATATTAATTAACGATATTTATAAAAATCGATACAATTTATTAAACTATTCTACTTGTTATGCATCAAAGAAGAAAAAAAGAAATGGAGGATGGCAATGACAAGGAAAAGTATACTAATGTGGCTTATTTTGATATCCGCCCTATTTTATATTGCCGGTTGCAGCGAGGATTCAACGAAATCCACTGCCGGCGACGAAAATGACGCAAGATTCCTGCTTGCCAAAGCCGATATCGATAGCTCAATACAGGAATTTAACATGGATGACAACGATGGCAGCGACTGGTTTGGCGATATACTTTTAACCCTCAATGACTCGGTCACTTTCGATACAACAACTTTCTGGCATATTTACAGCGTCTCGCGCCAGGGAGGATTCCAGTCATGGACCAGAATCGATAGTTTCCGCTTTTCTGAAGCATCGGGCATCTATCAACAATCGCCTAATTCGCTGACCGATATTTTTGAACACAGACTGCATCGCGCTTACTCATTCGATAACACATCCGGCGGAGTAGCCTGGGAAAAAGCGCATCATCGGAATGTTAAATTCGATGGTTTCATGGATTCAATTATGGTTTCCACCGGCTCCATCGAGAGAACCTACGAAGGGCAAGCATCCAATATAACCTTTTCCCATGTCATGAGCGCCACCAATGACAGCGTTAAATTCAGAACCGACGATTTTCTTAATGGGTTGCCAACTCATCCTATCTCGGGACGATTTTATGGAACAACCGACCATAACCGGCAATCGAACAGCAATATCATCCATATTACGGCGACGTTTACGGTAACGTTCTACGAAGACCATTATCATGTGCATCTAATATCCGGGAACAATTTTTGGGATTGGGATTGCTACTACGGCGATTAAACGACTATAAAATTACAGCCGACCCCCGCATAATCTAAAGGTTTTTATTATTATAGATATAAATTAGTACAAACCGGTCGGTTCGAGACTGATAAGGGCTTCCATGACAATAATGGATTTGCCCGATAGAAGCACTCGGTGGCGGAAACCGCGGGGGTCCTCTTGAAGTTCCACAATCAGCTCTCCCCCCCTCTTTGAATCCTGGTAAGCCAGTAGGCTTTTTTTATTGAGGAGAGCGCACCAATATGGTGTCAGCAATGTGTGCGCGGAACCGGATACTGGATCTTCATCTATACCGAGAGCGGGAGTAAAAGTACGAGAGACTATATCATAACGGTCTTCCCCTCGGGCGGTAACGATAACCTGATCATATCCCAACGAAACCTGTATTTGATGCAAATCGAAGAAATCGGGAGTAATCATTTTTATAGAATTTTGATTACGGAACCTTAAAAGCAGCATTTTGGGATTTGGGCATTCGACGGCTTCCATAAAATCTTCAATTATTCCGGTTTGTTCTAAACGCAAAGCGTCGGCCAGATATTCGGTCATATTCGTTTTTTTAAATCGGGCGGCCGGATAATCCAATTGCAAAAAAGCCCCTTTGCGCGCTACTGGGATATCGTTTCCGTTATTATAAAAGACTAAAGTTTCGGATTTGTTTTCAAATACCTCATAAATCACTTTGGCGGCCGCCAAGGTGGCGTGACTGCCGACATTAGTCTCGCATGTGGGAGTAAACCAACGGATAGAGAATCGTTCGGAATTAATTATACCGGATTTGTGGGCGGGGGTTGCGAAAGCCGTTTCCGAAACGTTCATCTCCGCGGCAATTTTCTGCATCACTAAATTCGTCAACGGCTTATCCAAAACGCACACTGCGGCCGGATTGCCTTTGAATGGTTTATCGGTAAAAGAATCGACTTGAAATATGGTTATGTAATTATCGTTGCTTTTTTCGAGCATATTATCATTGCCTATATAGAATATCTCTATTAAATATCGGAAGTTTGAGCTATTTTATGAGTTTTTTTAAACATCGCTTGCGATATAGGTATATTTTAATTATATTAATTTTATGAAAAAAACGACCGTCATTTTTGTCGCGCTATCGCTTCTGACTTTTATTATGGCCGGTTGCTCTCACGATTCGCCTGCCAAGCCGAGGGAGATGAAACCCGGCGCCATCTTTTTTCTAAACGAAAGTCCGACATCTCTGGTCCTATCCCGCTATGTTCAAACACATGACGGCCACACCAGTTCCCAGGAGGTTAACCGGTCGGTCTATGTACATTCGCGATATCAGCTTACAAATCTTTTCGACGGAACGCGCACTTTTCCGGGCGGCGACCGCGTGGCGGTATACTTTTACGCGCCCAGTTATAATCCATACGATCCAACCCCCGAATATACGGGCGATATCGCTTTTACGGTCGATGGGCAAACAATAGTTAAAGTAATCGGCCGCGGAATGTACGATTTAAGCGGAGATTAAATCACATAAGCGAATCTATAACTTTCTTGCCAAATTACAATTTATTAATTATAATCGGTTCCAGTAAAAATAAAAGGCGACCTGTAAATGGTCGTAAGAGGATTTTTATTATTTTCGAAAAGGCGGGAATCGGTAGATTAGCGAAACTCGCGGCATTATAATTGCCAAGATAAAGTATGGCAAAAAAGTGGAGAATATTACTTGCTAAACCGGGGCTGGACGGACACGATCGAGGCATAAAGGTGGTTGCCGCCGCCCTAAGGGATGCCGGTTTTGAAGTTATTTACACTGGATTACGGCAAACCCCCGAACAGATTGTATCGGCGGCAATCCAAGAAGATGTCGATGTGGTCGGCCTATCAGTCCTATCGGGCGCGCACATGACGTTATTCCCTGCCGTTCTGGAGGGCATTCGCAGGGAAGGCGCTGAATACATACTGGTTTTCGGCGGAGGGATAATAGACGATGAAGATTCTCGCAAGCTCAAGGAGATGGGTATAGGAGAGATTTTCACGCCGGGTACCAATACTGAGGAAATTGTCAAATACTTGAATGCTGTTTTAAAAGATAGACAGGAAAAAATCTTATAAAGTCAAGGAGTGAGGATGAACAGATACAATATTGACCCGCGTCAGGAAGCAATTCGCCAAATGGCTGCAGATTTCGCCAAAAAGTATATCGAACCTGTCAGCAAGGAATTAGACCATCGGGAGGACCCGGACAGATTCGCAATGGACCTATATAAACAGCTCGGCAAGGCTGGTTTTATCGGCATAAATATGCCTAAGGAACTTGGAGGCGGCGGTCGTTCCAATCTTGAATATATAACATTAATTGAGGAGCTATGCTATCATGACGCGGCGGCCTGTCTTCTTTGTGCCGTAGGCGAACTGGCGACATATCCGATTATTTATTTTGGTTCGGAAGAGCAAAAAAAGAAATATGTGCCGAAATGTGCGTCCGGCGAGATTATCCCCGCATTTGTGCTGACTGAGCCTTCAGCTGGTTCCGATGCGGCCAATCAGCAGACTACGGCGGTCTTAGACGGCGACCATTATGTGGTAAATGGAGAGAAGATTTTTATCATGCATGGGGATGTGGCGGATTTATTTGTATTGTTTTTGCGTTTAAAGGATAGCGCCACCGAAGATCCGGGAGTGAAGGCGGCTCATAAAGTAACGGCGTTGATTGTCGAAGCCCGCCAAAACGGTCAATTGGTCCCCGGTATCAGAGTTAAGACTTTGAAAAAGAAAATGGGGATGAGAGCGGCCACCACAGGCAGAATTTGGTTTGAAAATCTTAGAGTCCCCAAAGAAAATTTGTTGTATGAAGCCGGCAAGGGATTCAGGATTGCCATGAATACGCTCGACGGCGCCCGTATCGGGGTGGCGGCTCAAGGCGTAGGTATCGCCCAACGAGCGCTTGATGAATCGATAGCTTACGCGAAAAAAAGGATATGTTTTGGTTCGCCTATCGGGAAATTTCAAGCGATTCAATGGATGATAGCGGATATGTCTTGTCGGATTGAGGCGGCTCGTTTGCTGACATACAAAGCCGCCCAAATGCAAGATGCTGGAGAAAAATTCTCTCTGGAATGCGCCCAAGCTAAACTTTACGCCACGGAAACCGCCAATTTCTGTGTCGATAGAGCGATGCAAATCCATGGTGGATATGGTTATATCGGCGAATTTTCGGTAATAGAAAAACTTTATCGCGATCAACGCGTGATGGAAATTTACGAGGGAACATCGGAAATTCAAAGGTTGGTTATCGCCGGTAATATCATGAAATAAAATTCGGAATTATTTTATTTTAAAGGGCAAGACTTGTTCTTGTCCTTTTTGTTTTTGGCTTATCCAGGATACTTGGTGAAAGAAAATAATCTCCGACGGAATTTACAAATCGGCTTGGTCTGCGTGCTCGCGTTAATCGTTTGCGAACGCGTCTAACCCAAGTTAAAACCAAGAATTTAACAAGTTCTTTATCAGAACATAGATTAGAATCAAGTTTATTGCCACAATCAGGGCCGGTACCATAACGACCTCACTTAACGGTTAGGACTGATTTTAGGTTATCAAGCAATATCTTGCCAGTACCGCTTTTCTTCTTGGTCGCCAGATTCAATCGGGTGGAATTAAGATTGCTTTTTTCCAGAAGATTTACCAGATAATTTATTTCTCCGATATGATAAGATTCATGTATATACCCGGACACTATATGTTTGCCGACTGTGTCATATTTCCCCCAAGCCCTTCTGGCCAATAGTTTTTCTCCCCCTTCATTTAGTAAATCGGATATTTGGTCGCCAAGACGCTCCAGGTCGGCGGCAAGTTCATCAATATGTGGGTAATCCGCCGGATCGTTTCGGGGGAAAGTGCCGGACGCGAAATATTCCGCGAGCCCGCCGGACTGCGGATCGATTCCCATCACTTCTACCATTTCGGCGCGGCAATACACGATATGGCCGAAAATCCAAATCATGGGATTGAGATTGTAACCGGGGCGATTGAATAATAAAGATTTGTCGATGCCGCCGATTTTCTTAAGCAAATAACGAGTATTATATTTAAGAAGGTCGCCTATTAAGGTATTTGTTTGCATCGTATCTCCCTTTTGAACTCATGTGGTATAAAATTCGATGCCCGATTAATTGACAAAAGCGATTATTTGTTTAGTTGATATCTGATAACAGCATATAACGTTATCAATGTTTTAAATACACGCCAAATCGGCTTAAAATCGAAATTAATTTGCGCAATATTTGAACTTTGCGAAGATTATGAACAGGCAAAATGCCTTGACAAAGCAAATCGAGCCCGTCCGGAGTTTTTATTATTTACAATCGGTTTCAAAAATGATATTTTGGCGCTGCATAATTAAGGATGATAATCTGATAGTTTGAGGCCAAGTAATCGATTGAGCAATCGGATTGATAAACAACGGAGGTAAAGTGGAGATTAAAAACATTACCGTTATCGGCGGCGGCACTATGGGAAATGGTATCGCCCACATTTTTGCCCAATATGAATTCAATACGACATTAATCGACACTAAACAGGAATATTTAAATAGGGCGATTAACACGATTAAGACGAACCTAGAACGTCAAGTGAAAAAAGGGGTCATTGCCGCCGAAAAAATCGACAAGACATTGAATTTTATCAAACCCACGACGAATCTTGAAGAAGCCAAAAACGCGCAGTTGGTCATTGAGGCGGTTTTCGAAGATATGGCGGTTAAAAAAGATATATTCTTGAAACTGGATAAAATCTGTCCCGCAGAAACGATTTTGGCCACCAATACCTCTTCCCTACCCATTACCCAAATAGCGGCCCTGACCAAACGTCCCGACAAAGTTATTGGAATGCATTTCATGAATCCGGTCCCTATGATGAAACTGATTGAACTTATAAGAGGTATTGCGACATCGGATGAGACGTTCAAAATCATCTGGGATATTTGCTTAAAAATCGATAAGACACCTGTCGAAGTCAACGATTACCCGGGCTTCGTGGCCAACCGGCTTCTTATTCCTATGATTAACGAAGCCGCGTATTGTGTGATGGAGGGAGTCGCTAAGCCGGAGGCAATCGACACAGTGATGAAACTTGGCATGAACCACCCTATGGGGCCGTTGACATTAGCCGATTTTATTGGATTAGATGTATGTTTGGCGGTGATGGAAGTTTTATATGAAGGTTATTCCGATTCGAAATTCCGCCCCTGCCCCTTACTTCGGAAAATGGTTCAAGCCGGTTATCTCGGGCGCAAAACCGGCCGTGGATTTTATATATACGATAAATAACTTTCAGAATTGAGGGATAAAATGGATTTTGAACTTGGTGAAGATCAAAAATTGATGGCGGAAGCGGCACGCGAATTTGCCGAAAAGAAATTAAAACCGATTGCCGAAAGGATGGACGAAGAAGAAGCTATCCCTCCGGAAATCTTGAAGGAATTGGGAGAGCTGGGTTACTATGGGATGCTCTTGCCCGAGGAGTATGGCGGTCTCGGGTTGGATACTCTATCGTACGCCTGCGCCATGGAGGAATTGGCCAGAGGCTCGGCCGCGGTAATGATTGGGTTGTCGGTACATAATTCGCTATGTTGCAGGGCGATATATGATTTTGGCACCGAACAACAAAAACAAAAATATCTTCCCAAAATGGCTTCCGGAGAATGGATTGGGTCATACAGCCTGTCTGAACCCGGTTCCGGTACGGACGCCGGTTCGCTTCAGTGTATGGCGATTGAGACTGATGACGGATTTATACTCAATGGCACAAAATCGTGGGTAACCTCGGCGGGATTAGCAAGCATATTTATCGTTTTTGTGCGCACGGATAAAAACGCCGGCACAAAAGGTATTTCATGCCTTATTGTGGAAAAAGGCACGCCGGGAATGAATCTTGGTAAAAAAGAAAAGAAAATGGGCTTGAAAGCGTCGGATACGCGAGAGATTTCTTTTATCGATTGCAAAGTGCCTAAAGAAAACTTAATCGGAGAAAAAAATAAAGGATTTAAAATCGCTTTAAGTTTATTGGACAACGGCCGGGTGGGGGTTGCATCGCAAGCCGTCGGCATAGCTCAGGCGGCTTATGAGGAGGCATTTAAGTATGCCCACGAACGGCAGCAATTCGGCGAACCGCTGGCCAATTTTCAGGCTATTCAATTTAAACTGGCCGATATGGCATTGCGCATCGAGGCGGCTCGATTGCTGACCCATAAGGCCGCTGTTCTTAAAGATATGGGACGAGCATCAAAAGAGGCTTCCATGGCGAAATTATTTGCGTCGGAAACGGCCAATTTTGTCGCCAGCCAGGCAGTGCAGATTCATGGTGGATACGGCTATGTCAAGGAATACGCGGTCGAAAGGTATTTTAGAGATGCAAGAGTGACCGAAATTTATGAGGGAACGTCAGAGGCCCAGAGGATAGTTATATTCAGGAATCTCGCCGGCGCTAAGCGATAGCATCCGCGCTTTTTAAAAGACTATTTTTCGGGCATTCCCGGAGATTGCCTGATATATTATTTAAACTGAATATGTGGACTTCGCCGGAACAAGAGAAATTTCGCCATAGGGTCAGGGAATTTGCCGAATCGGAAATCGCTCCGTTTGCCGCGTGGATGGACCGCCGGCAAGAATTTCGGATGGAACTGGTCGGCAAATTAAATGAATTCGGTTTGTTGGGAATGCAGGTAGATAAAGCCTATGGCGGCACTTTTACCGATACGCTGACCTATATAATCGCGGTCGAAGAAATCTCCAGAGTATGCGGTTCGACAGGGATATTGGTCGCGGCGCATAATTCTTTAGGTACTTACCCAATCTACAGATTCGGCACGGAGGAGCAGAAGCGAAAATACCTTCCTGATATTACCAGTGGCGGCAAATTAGCGGCATTCGGGCTAAGCGAACCGGATGCCGGTTCCGATGCGGGCGGCACCCGCACGTTTGCGGCAAAAAGCGGCGATGGGTATATCGTTAATGGAACCAAATGCTGGATTACAAATGGCAGTATATGTAAGACTTTAATCTTTACGGCGCGAACCTCGAAAGAGCGGGGCGTAAAAGGAATTTCGTCTTTTATTATCGACCATAATACAACCGGTTTTTCCGTAGGCAAGAAAGAAAACAAGCTTGGGGTGCGGGGCTCTGATACAAGATTTCTTCATTTTGAGGATATGTACGTTCCACAATCTGACCGGCTAGGCGACGAGGGGCAGGGGTTTAAACAGTTCATGATAACGCTGGATGGCGGTCGAGTATCCATAGGCGCGATGGCGCTCGGAATCGCCCAGGGGGCCTACGATATTGCGTCGAAATATGCCGTAAAAAGAAAGCAATTCAATAAACCCATATCGGAGTTTCAAGGTGTGGCATTTAAATTAGCCGACATGGCCACACAACTTCAGGCGGCCAGACATCTGGTGTACCACGCGGCGGTTTTAAAAGACCAGCCTGGAATCAGATTCACCAAAGAAGCGGCAATGGCAAAACTGTATGCGTCTGAAATCGCCAGTAACATTACTTACACGGCAATCGGAATTCTTGGCGCTGAAGGATACACAGAAAAGTATCCGGTTGAAAGAATGTATCGCGACGCCAAAATATGCGAAATTGGTGAAGGTACCTCGGAAATACAGCGCTTAGTAATCTCGCGTATCTTAATTGAGGAAACCAACGAAGCCTTAAAACAAACCGGCAATTTTTAATACATTATGCGTATAAGAAGAAAACACAATTTCAGTTGATTGAAATTGAAAGTTCGCGTATAATATCATTTAGAACAGCTGTGGGTACTCAGGGCAATAAATCAAGGTAATGTTTTTTATGAAAATAGTATCAAAATCGCATTCATCATATCCTAGAATAGGCGACAAACCGGAACAGCAGAAACTTCGGCGCGCTTATCATCAGCTTGATAAAAATAAAATAACTCCTGACCAGCTGGAAAAAGCGCTATCTTCAGCAATCGGTGAAATTATTGAAGAACAAATGAGGTCTGGATGCGACTTTGTCACGGATGGGCAAGTGAGAGCCTATGATCCCGTTTCGCATCTGGCGGCCAAAATCGCGGGATTTGAAATCGGCGGGTTGTTGCGATATTTCGATACCAATTTTTATTATCGTCAACCCAAAATCAAATCGATACCGCGCTATTCGGGACCAATCGTAAAAGAAGAGTACGCGTTTTGTCAGGCGATTTCCGGAAATAAAGCGACCTGTTCCATATTGGGTCCCTATTCTCTTTTAAGATTGTCGATTTGCCAAGTCGATTTCGAAGAAGCTTTGATGGCTTTGGCGGGAATATATTCAAAGGAAATCAAAGAACTAAGCGAAATGGGGGCTAATCTCATACAAATCGAAGAGCCCCTTATCGCTCAATATCCCCAAGACATAGAATTATTGCGGGGATCTCTGGAAATAATCTCTAAGGGATTACAATCGGAAGTGTTGCTTGGATTATATTTCGCCGACGCGGCTCCGCTTCTTGAGAAGCTTGTCGAATTACCGGTGCCGGGATTGTTATTTGATTTTACTTATTCGAGAAACCTATTCGACGCTCTTAAGCATTTTCCCAAAAATATCGGACTTGGCATAATTGATGGACGCAATACAAAGATGGAAAATATTGAAGAGCTTCGCGCTAAATCAGATAGACTGTTGGCATCATTAGATAATCAAACAGTATATATAACAACCTCCTGCGGTTTGGAATATCTTCCGCGAGATCGGGCGTTCGACAAG
>JAAYTW010000386.1 GCA_012517955.1 Candidatus Zixiibacteriota bacterium
ATAAACCATCGGTATTTAATCGGCTGGCAGAGCGGATATATTCAAGCCCTGATTGATAATCGCGGAATATATAATAACAATTGTCGCTGGTATTAAGTTCGAGCGCTTCAGCCAGGTTGCGCCGAACCAATATCGCGTTTTCCACGTCGGCTATATTTATAGCCGTGGATAAACGAATTGTGCCGCTGGTGGTATTATAGGCGTTATTATATAATATCAAGGCCCGTTCGTTGCCGGATTTATTGGAATACGCGAACACGTTCTCATCGACAAAGCCGGCACCGGTAATAAAATCATAAAGCGCGAAATGTTCCGCTCCGCTGAAAACATAACGTTTTCTCATCAATGGAAATATTTGAGATTCATGCCGCCTGACCATTTCCATATCGACTTTTTCGTCCCAGTATGAACGACGATATTCCATGCCGTACTTTTCGGCGAAACCCTCGATTTGCCCATGTCCAAACATAGGCAAACCGGGCATCGTCACCATCATCATGGCCACCCCGTAATATTTGTCGCCGCGTCCGAACTGCTCCACGGCGGTTCGTTCATCGGGATTGTTCATGAAATTGACGAATCGCTGCAATACTTGCGGACTGAATTCTAAAACATTTTTTATGGTAGTCCGATACTTGGCATTGTCTTCCATCTTAAGCATGTTCATAAAAGCGCTGTTATAAACGCGGTGCATTCCCAAGGTCCGCACGAAATACCCTTCCATAAGCCAGAACGCTTCGGCTAAAAGAAGCGTGTCGGGCAATTCCTGGGTAACCCTGTCTACGACTTCCCGCCAGAATTCTTTGGGGAAATGAGCCTCGAATTCGGCGCGGGTCATGCCGTATTCGGCCCTTGAGGGAATAGCGCCGCCCTCGCCCGGTTTCGGGAACCACAGACGCTGATAGTGCCGCTTGGTCAGGGTCATAGCCGCGTCGAAACGAATTATGGGAAATTTGCGGGCCACGTGTAGAATTGTTTGTATTACCGCCTCGCGAACTTCCGGAAGCAAATAATTCAATTGCGCTGTATCATTCCAGGGCATGCTGGTGCCATCGTTGCCATGATAAATATACCTAACATCGCCGGTATATTTATCTGTTCGCTTGAAAACCACCGCAGCATCCCTATGTTGCCAATAACCATCCTCAATTTGAATACAAACCCGACCGTCATCCGATAAATCCATACCGGTGAATTGATATACCGGAAAAGGGGGGTATGATGTTTGAATGAACCATTGGGGGTGTTCTATCACCCATTTTGAATATATGCCCATATGATTCGGAACCATATCGCTGGTCAGCCTAATTCCGCGTTGCCAGGCTCTCTGTTTCAGATTTTGCAGGGCCTCTTCCCCACCCAAGTCATCGGCGATAACATAGTCGTACAGCGAATATGCCGATGAGGCGGCCTCCGGATTACCCATCATTTGCTTAATTTTCCGGGAAGCGGATGAACGTTCCCAAACTCCAATAAGCCAGAGAGCCGAAAATCCCCAGCGCGCCAATTGGTCTAGTTCTTCATCGGGGATATCGCTTAAGAGGCGGATATCACGCTGGTATTTTCGCGAAAGCTGATAAAGCCAAACATAAACGCTTTTGGCGATAAGCACAACATTTGACATCCAATCGGCGTCTCGACTGAACGCGGCCGGTTCGCTGTAGCCTAATTCGCCCCCGTATAGGTAGCGGTCAAATCGGAGGGCATCAATAGGCCCGGGCCCCAAACCGCGAAGCGTCCTTTCTTCCTGAAGGATATCCGAGGCCAGATACAATTGCTCGAGCAAATCTATCGGCAAAAACTTTCCCCAATGGATACGAATATATTCAAGCTGGCACTCCAGAGAATCCGGACAAAAACGAATGGGCGAATAAAGGCAATCGAAAAGTGTCAACCCCAAGTGCGACAAGGGCGGCTGATTCGAGAAAAAGTTTTCCAGGGATTGTATCAGGGGGATATAAGGCGATTCAGCTATCAGCTCAATATCATCGAAAAGAATTTTATATTGCCTGAATGCCGGATTAAAACAGGAAAAATATAGCAGAATAAGTTCGTTCAATATAGAATCGTTTTGTGTCAAACCTGATTCGGCGCTTTGAAAAAATTCGTCCTCGGTCTGAATCCCTTGAAGAACCCGAGTTTTCGGAAACAGGCGAGCGAACGATCTCGCGGGCCGAATAACTATCGTATGGTCGCTTTGCTTGGTCGCCCAATCCACAGCCCTGGCGACAGCGCCGGGATGTTCATTTTGGCAGTAAAGTTTAACGATATAGCGGAATACATCGACTATAACGCTCAAAGATACCAATTTCCCGGCTTGAATTGGTTCGGGCGCTTGTGAGCTTTTATAACGCTTCTCATTAATTCTATCGGCCAATCGTCTTATGGCGTAAATATCGGTAAGTCGTGCCGCTGTCTCATCCGTTTTGATTATATCGGACAGCTCAAGCAATTCCCAGGATTTGCGGGAGATAAGGAATCCGAATTTACTATAGTCTCTCAGCATTTTAATCAATTCACTTTTACTGCTTGCCATACCTTGCCTTATCCTTCGATTTCCATCAAGTTTGAGTAATCCGTGCGGATATAATGTAAACGATTTACGGGTCATTCGCCATAGAAAAAAGATCCGGCATTTTCCTTATTCGTTTGAAGTAGATTGATTATTAGTTAAAAAGCTCGACGGTCTTTGACCTCCTTTGAAACCAATTAAGACCGAATGGGTTATATCCAATTGAAAGCAGGAAAATCCGGCCGCCCGATTTTGCTTGACAAATCCGTTTAAAATATTACTTTGAAAGCGCTATGAGGAATGCTTTGATTTGTGATGGAATCACCACCCAGCAACGCCGTATAATGTGGCGTATTTACCTTAAAGGTCAGTTGTAAGCCTTTCCTCGCACATTTTATATTCACTTTGACAATAATATTAATAGTTAAGCTTTTAAAAAGGAGCAGTTATGTCTGATATAAATGTTGCAAATAAAAACATTGCCGGTTACTCCGATCTGGCCGACAGCCAAATAATCGATTTTGAAAACCGTTTTGGGGCACATCATTATGGAAGACTCGGGCTGGTAGTCCGTCATGCCAAGGGCGCCTGGCTCACAAACCTGAACGGCGATAAATACCTGGACTGCCTGGCCGCCTATTCCGCCGCCAACCAGGGACATCATCATCCCCATATAGTGGCGGCACTGGTAAAAGCGTTACAGGGGAATTATGCCTCGGTCATTTCCAATGTGGTCTATACCGATGCTTTGGGGTTGTTCCTGAATAAGGTTGCCAACATGCTGCCTCAAATCGGCCCGCGTTTCGGCGCCGCCGGCAATAAAGTATTACCCAAAAATGGCGGTGTCGAATCTGTTGAAACGGCAATTAAAATGGCTCGGTATTATGGTTATAAGGCCAAAGGAATCCCGGACGGCAAACAGGAAATCATCGTTTTCAACAACAATTTCCACGGTCGGATGATTACCGTTATTTCTTTCTCCTCTACCCCCAAGTATAAGACCGGTTTTGGGCCGCTGACTCCAGGGTTCATCAGTGTACCGTTTGGCGACATAGATGCGGTTAAGAAAGCCGTAACCAAAAATACTTGCGCAATCTTGGTCGAGCCGATGCAGGGTGAAGGTGGCATGTATCAGCCTCCGGATGGTTTCTTGAAAGGATTACGCGAAATCGCCGATACAAATGACCTGATGCTGATATTTGACGAAATTCAGGTTGGATTGGGACGCACTGGCAAGATGTTTTGTTTCGAACATGAAAATGTCATCCCGGATGGAATTGTCCTGGGCAAAGCTATTTCAGGCGGCTTGGTACCGGTATCGGTATTTGTCACTAATGCTAAGTTGATGGATATGGCATTCCAGCCAGGTTCTGATGGCTCTACTTATGGCGCCTACCCGTTAGCCTGCGTGGCCGGTATCGCGGCCCTGGATGTGATAATCAACGAAAACTTGCCGGCTAGGGCCGCCGCTAAAGGAGAAATTCTTAAAAAGAGAATACTGGAAATCGCCGCGAAGTCTCCGCATGTTAAAGAAGTGCGTGGACGCGGATTGTTTATCGGTATTGAGGTAAAAGGTGGGGATGCCATGGTATTTTGCCGCAGACTTCTGGAAAATGGCGTGCTGGCCAATGACAGCCACGGTCATACAATTCGTATTTCACCGCCGCTAATCATCAATGATGATGAAATCGAATACCTTTGCGAAAAATTAGAAAAGGTGTTAGTTAGCTGATAAGCTTGACTCATTTCTGCATTGAAGGCGGGTTCTGCGACCCGCCTTTTTTGTATCGATTTTTTCATATCTTGACGGACATTAACAAATAGGTAATATAGTGTTATAGTGAAGTCGGCGAATTTTACTTCAACCATCGGCGATGTTATTGCCCGCTTTCTATTAGATGTCGTGCCGTTTGGACGGCGTTGACATTTTTTTATCTTAAACGTGTTCCGGGAATCGGAGTCCCGAAACACGAAGCTTCGTTTCGGATTTTCGAGGCGGCTCCCAAAAGGGCCGCCTTTATTATTGTACTAAATGGATTGCTAATCTGTTAATTTGTGATATATTGATGTAAGGTTAGCAGATTAAGATAATTGAATAATCAACATCATTGTATCTAAATTTGCATCAGGCTAACCGAGACAATATTATAAGGTGTCGTATGAATAATAGAAATATCGTGTTTTTAATAACAGTTTTTATCATTGGCATTCTCTGTAGATTTATTTATGCCGAAACATCGATGAATATAATCCTGTCAATTGAGTTGCCGGACAGTCTGGAAATCAAAGCCTGCGAAAATATCGGTGATTTTAACGCGGATGGGTACGATGATCTACTAGTAGGTGTATGGGGTCCATCGCGACCAAGCGGCGCTTGTCAAGCGGCATACCTATATTACGGTGGGTCGCAGTTTGATGGAATCCCCGATTTAGAATTCAAAGGCGAT
>JAAYTW010000039.1 GCA_012517955.1 Candidatus Zixiibacteriota bacterium
AATTGATGAGTAATCGAACCGTATCGTGTCCGCGTCAAGTGACGAATCGTTTGACCATGCGACCCTATCAGCGCTATGCTTGATGGCTTAAGACCCGCGCTCTTTATCAACCTAAGGGCCGCTCGCGCGAATAAATCCGCCAGTTCACAATCAAGTTCAAGCCAAGCCCTCGCCGAGTCATAATCCGGTTCGGCGTAACGCTTAATCTTGGCCTTGAATGCGCGATTATAACCATAAGTCGCCCCTTTAATAAATCGAACTTTACTTCGCTGTCCGCTGCCTTCGACTTTAATCAAAGCGACATCGATACCGTCGGCCGATGTTCCGCTGTTCAATCCAACAATATATTTGAATCTTCGCGTTAATAAATCTTTAAGGGAGGCTTTTTTTGACATTCGCAATCCTATACAGGGCTTCCTGATGTCCATGTTGTTCAAGCGCCTTCACGTTACTCTTTAAATATTCGACTACATCATTATATTTGTCATGTTCATGACAGATAAGCGCGATATCATGTCCGGCGCAAAGCGTATCCAGAGTCATTTCAGGCAACGACCGTTTTCCGCTGACCGCTCCCATCGAAAGATCGTCGCAGATAAGGATTCCCTCAAAACCGACATCTCTGGCCAACCTCGCTATAAGCGGCTCAAATGTGGCGATTTTATCGGAAATAGCTGTCATAATCACATGAGTGGTCATTATCATTTGCGCCCCTACCCCGATTGCGCCCCTGAAAGCCGTCAAATCGGAAGTTGCTACTTTTTCAAGTTCCAGACAGGATAATGCCGTTTCTCGATGAGGATCGTTTATTGCCGAACCCAGCCCGGGAAAATGCTTGGCGCAGCAGATAATGCCCCGTTTCGTTAAACATTCGATAAAAACCCGCGCGTATTCGATTACTTCATCGGGAAAACTCGAATAAACCCGACCTACCAAAGCTCCGTTCAAAGGAGAATATTCCAAATCCACCACGGGCGCGAAATTAACGTTTATCCCCAATTGAATAAACATCTCGGCCACCAAATCCAAATCATCGCGAAGCTTGGAAAGATTATTTTTATAAGCGGCCGGCTTGTCTAGAAAGGGCAACAAACTCTTGAAACGCCTGACCCGCCCGCCCTCATAATCGATTGCCACAAACGGCTTAATATCACAGGAATCATTAATGTCTTTAATCAGCCGATAAATCTGGTCTAAATCATTCCCGTTATGGTCGAAAAGAATCACGCCCCCGATTCGATTTTCGCTTATAAACGATTTTAAAGATTCGGAAAGATGCGGCTTATCTATGCCAATGATAAGACGCTGCCCTATTGTCATACTACGAATCCTGATTAACTTCTTCAGGCCGGTTTGATGTCAACAACGCCACGCGGTTTCTTCCATCCTTTTTCGCAAGATACATCGCTCTATCAACCTGTTCCAATAACTGATTGGCCGATAACACACCATTAGGATATTCGACAACCCCAATCGAAACCGTTAACTTTATGTATCGTTGTCCCTGCGAATTGGAAAAATAGGCCAGTTCAACTTGAGAGCGTATTCTTTCGGCGATAATTTGAGCCTTGGACAGGTCGGTTTGGGGAAGAATCACCATAAATTCCTCACCCCCGTAGCGAGCCACGATATCGACGTCGCGAACCGCCTGTTTTAGAACGCTGGCTAGTTCTTGTAAGATGATATTGCCTGTCTGATGCCCCTGGGTATCGTTCAGCTTTTTAAAATGATCGATATCAATCATTAATAACCCCATCGGTTGATTATATCTTTCGGCGCGCCGCATTTCATCCGAAAGCTTATTTTTAAAATACCGATAGTTAAACAAACCGGTAAGCTCATCAATTATAGTTAAATCCTGCATTTTCTTATGCATCCGAGCGTTATCGATTGCGATGGCGGTGGAGTTGGCGAAAATAGAAAAGCTCCGCCTGTCTTTCTCGGTAAATTCACCCTGGCGGCTTTCCATCTGAATTATTCCCAAAAGCTTGCCATGTGAAATCAACGGCAGTTCCAATTCAAACGGCTTCTTCTTCAATACCGCCTTGCTATCTGTTATGGCCCCCATCGGTTCCAGCGGGCGGGTATCCGCCACCGCCAGCGGCGGATTATAAATGACCTTCTTCCCCGAATTCAGTTCCGCGTATATAAACAAGCTTTTGCCCGATGGCTCAAGTAAAAGCACAGCGCACTTTTTTACGCGAAGCAGTTTATCGGCGATTTCCATCACTTCCTCGAACAACTGGTTCTGGTCGAGTATCGCTGAAAGCGCCTTGGTGGTTTCATACATGTTTTCCAATAGTGCCTGCGATGATTCAAGTTCCCAGGTGCGTTCGTTAAGAACATCGAGCGTTTTAAGCACTCGCTTCTCCGATGCTTTCATTTGAGATGCCACCTTATAGCCTATCCATCCCAAAAGCCAAATAAAGAAAGTCCGCGTTAAAACCATGAACAACAGCTCCTCGCGGAACGGAATCATCGTCGTTAACATATAGGAGACAGTAAATACTGCTCCGACAATCCCAACCTCGCGGGCCGATAAATGAACCGATAATAAACTAATCAAAGCATAATAACCGATATACAGCTGGCTTTGCGCACCTCCATCTAACAAAATAGCGGCGCCCAAAAAAACGGTATCAAATCCGAACATCGATACCAATAAACGATTCCCCTTTAAAATATGTCGGCTGTTCAGCCAGAGCATGACCATATTGAAAATTATGTAGGAAGAGACAACTAAATCCAGATAGATATCGAGATGGGAATGCTTATTTCCAAAATACAACCAAGCCACTATGATAGAAATAATCAAACCCTTTGCGGTCCAGTAAATTCGCTCTATTTTACCGCCAAATGTCATACCATATCCAATTCAGTCCCCTTAAATAACTATATCGACAATAAAGCTATCGGCTTTCGTTATTTGTCGCTTTTATTTTTCGCCAGAGCATATTTTAAAACCGGCGGCGTAAATAACGTGGTTAAAATAACCACTATCACCACGGCCGAAAAAGTGTCTCGATCGATTACCGGTATGCCGTTTATCTTCAATTTGGCTCCGATACTGGCGGCTATCAGACCGACTTCTCCTCGTGGTATCATTCCCAGGCCGATAATTATTTTATTGATTCCCTTCTCGAAAATGACGCCCAACGAACAAGCCTGTTTACCGATAATCGCGACTGCCGTTAACGCCAGAGCAAAACCTAAAATCGCGGTGTTTCCAAAACTCGTCATATCCACTCGCATCCCCATGTACACGAAAAATATCGGCACCAGAAACGCCGCTATCGGTTTTAGCAAATCCTCCAACTGATGCTCCCCTTTGCCCGAAAAATCATAAAAATGGACTTCTTCAAGTATCAATCCGGCCGAAAACGCCCCCACGATGGGAGCCAACCCTATAATCTTTGAAAGATAAGCCATCACAAAACAAAACATCAGAGAAAAAGATATCAACAATCCTGATCCCCTCATCCGCGATGCAATTTTAAATAGCCGGGGAGCAACCCATCCGCCAATAATTACCGCTCCAAAAAGAAAAACGAACGCCTTTAAAATTATCATGAATATCCCCATACCGGAAATTCCACCACCCCCATGGGCCGCCGCCGAATCGATACCCGCGACTATCGACAATACCACCAACCCCAAAACGTCATCGATAACCGCGGCTCCCAAAACAATCCGGGCTTCTTTATCCTGTAAACGCCCCAAATCCTGGAATACCCTGGCGGTGATACCGACCGATGTCGCCGTCAGACAGGCTCCCACAAAGATATACACGTACACTGTCGCCTCCGGTAGGAATATGGCCGCCACTCCCCACCCCAAGAAAAACGGCAGAATCACCCCCAGCATTCCCACTATGAAGGCAATGACTCCAACCCGCTTCATTTCCTGAAGATTCGTTTCCAAACCTACCTGAAAAAGCAGTATTATAACGCCTATCTCGGCCAACACCTCAATCGATAAGTGATGTTTTATCTGCTCAAATCCTCCGAATCCGGTAAGATAAAAATTGCCCAAAATTACCCCCAGAAGCAATTCCCCCAGAACCGCCGGTTGACCGATTCGCTCGCACAAGTCGCCGCCGATTTTCGCCGCCAGTAAAATTATCACCAGCGATAATAAAATCCCGGCAAAATCGCTGTCTGCTTCTTCGGGATGAGTATCTTGACCAGCGTCTCCGCCAGATATATCGTTTCGACTATCCAGCCCTGTCTGCGCCGGTATGTTCACGGCTATTGAAACGGCGGAGCCCGATTTATCGTCGTTTCCCCAGATATGTTGCGCCATGAGCAACGCGCAAAAAAGCAAAATCAAATATCGCTTTTTCATCTTACCTCCAATCTCCGGCTATTTTATACATAAAACAGAATAGTGGCAAGCTCTTTATCGTATTAGTTGACTTTTAGGCACGATTCGCTTTATACTCAAAAGCGGGAATGATGAAGTATGATTAATTTTTCGATAAGTAATCGGGCGCCGCAATCGAATATTAAAACCGCCTTTATCTTATTATTCGCGCCGGTCGTTCTCACCGTATTTCGATATTATGGCAGCGCGTCATTTTATTCTAATCATTTCGCCTCGGGCAACTCATTCGTCCCCCAATATTATTATTTTCTAATATCGTTTGTTTTATTGGGTTTGATTCCGGTATTAATCTCCGTATTTGGTTTTCGCATGAATCTATCGGCGCTGGGCCTGGGTCTGGGCGGTAAACGCGCGACGATTATTTTCACCCTGATTGGAATTCCCATCATGATTCTGCTGGCATATTTATCATCCCGAAACCCCGCTTTCAGAACCGAATATCCTCTGGCGAAAGCATTGATTCAGAATCAATCTGGGTTTTCTCTATATCTCTTGATGTATGGCTTCTATTATATCGGATGGGAGATATTTTTCCGCGGATTCATGCTTTTAGGACTTAATGATTCGCTCGGAGACGTTAATAGTATTTTGATACAAACGATTCCATCTTGTTTGATGCATATCGGTAAACCGGATACCGAAATATTCGCTTCTATTCTCGCCGGATTAATTTTTGGATGGGCCGTTATCAAGTGTCGTTCGATTTGGCCGGTATTTTTCAGTCACTGGGCTCTGGGCGCCTTTTTGGACATATTCATAATCTATGGGTAAAATTATGAAAAAAATAACTCTGAAAGATTTCAAAGCGATCGATATCGTCATGATTAGCTATAGCTTGTTGATGATAATCTTGGTTGGAATTTTCGGCGCTAAGCTGGAAAAATATAATCATATTCTTCTGGTCTATTTGGCGAGTATCGGCTATACGCTTTTTTGGGTTTACCTGCGGCTATACAATAAATCAAGATTTTTCGATTATTTAATAACCATTTACCCTTTTTTAACATTAATATGGTTTTATGAAATATCCGGAACTCAGATTCATCTGTTCTTTCCCGGTTTTTTCGACAGTGCTTTCCTGGCAATCGAAAACGCCATATTTCCCGTCCATCCAACCATCTGGTTTCAACGTTTTAACAACCCTATTCTGGTCGAATGGATGATGTTCGGCTACGTCTTTTACCTGTTTTTAATTCCTATCACCGCCAGCTGGTTATATTTTAAAAATAAAAAAAACGAATCAAACCATCTGGTTCTCAGCCTGATGATTACTTTTTTCCTTTGTTATATCGGGTTTGTGCTTTTGCCAATCGAGGGCCCTAGATTCGCGATAAAAGATCAATACAGCGTTACCTTCCATGGGTATCTGTTTAAATGGCTGGCCGATCTTATCGAGCGCAATGCCATGTTACATGGTGGATGTTTTCCCTCCGCCCATTGCGCCGCCGCCACCGTTATGCTATTACTTTCGTACAAATACGATAAAAAACTATTTTACTGGATATGCCCGATTATC
>JAAYTW010000387.1 GCA_012517955.1 Candidatus Zixiibacteriota bacterium
AAGGGGCGCGATTTGGTGGCCGGCGTGCCGAAAACCATGAAGGTCACTTCATCGCAGATACGCGAGGCAATCGCCGAACCGCTGGATGCTATAATCGAAGGCGTTCGGCAGGCGCTGGAGCAGACTCCGCCGGAATTGGCTTCCGACATACTTGAACGCGGCATCATTCTTACCGGTGGCGGAGCCTTGATTAGAGGTATCGACAAACGAATCCGACAGGAAACCAACCTGCCTGTAATCGTAGCCGACGATCCCTTAACCTGCGTAGTCCGCGGCACCGGCAAGTGTATCGAAAATATCATGCAATACCAGAAAGTGTTATTAAAATCCCGCCGCGATTAAAACAGATCGATATTAGTAAATTGAAACACCGGTTCAAGCGAATCGGTGTTTTTTTATATGGAAATAAGACTTTAAGGTATCAACCATGTTGATTTAAATTGGGCGGCTGTTTTCTCTTTGACAGCGCCAGTAATAGGGGTTATCTTGGCAACGCATGTATAACGAGAGAATCGGGCAGGCGGTTTTCGCCCATAAAAATCCGCTCTGGCAAAGGCTTGAAAAAGAAGTGCTTCCTTTCGTCAATCGCCCCGGAAGATATGTGGGTAACGAATTCAATGCTATATTCAAAGATGACCCCGGCTTGCTGAAAATCGCGCTGGCCTTTCCCGATATGTACGAAATCGGAGCCAGCTATCTAGGTCAGCAAATTCTCTATCACCTTATCAACAATCGGCCTGATTGCATGGCCGAGCGGGTGTTTCAGGTCTGGCCGGATATGGAGCAGAAACTGAAAGAACGCGGCCTGCCCTTATTTTCGCTGGAAACCGCCACTCCCCTGGCTGATTTCGATGCTATCGGATTTTCCATTACCTATGAGATGCATGGCCCGGGCGTGTTAAGTATGCTGGAGTTGGCAGGTATTCCGCTATTGGCGGCCGAACGCGACGAAAATTATCCGCTGATTATAGCGGGCGGTCCGGCGATTATCAATCCCGAACCCATGGCGGATTTTTTCGATGTCATGTATCTGGGCGATGCCGAACAAGTGATAAATGAAATTCTCGACATCTTGAACGCCAACAGGATGCAGTCCAAACGAGTCAAATTAAAATTGCTGGCGAATATCCCTGGCGTATATATTCCGAGTTTTTATAATCCAATCTATGATTGCGGCGAATTTCTCGGCCTGACCAAATTGGAACCGACGGCGCCGGACTCGATTAAAGTCCGTTCATGCGCCGAATTAATTCCGGAATATTATCCGACCAAACCGATAGTGCCGTTCGTGGAAACATCGCATGATAGATTGTCCGTCGAAATAATGCGGGGATGCGCCCGCGGTTGTCGGTTCTGTCAGGCCGGATTCCAGTATCGACCGAAACGTAACCGACAACAATCCGATATTACGGCGCAGATTCAAAAGGCCATAGCATCCTCGGGTTTTGACGAGGTCACCCTGCTGTCGTTATCATCCACCGATTATCCAGGATTGGAATCGCTGGTCGAATCGCTGATGCCGTATTTTCGTAAAAATCGGATTGCGTTTTCGTTGCCATCGCTAAGGCCGGGAACGTTGACGCCGAAGATGCTGGAGTTCATGCAATCGCAACGGCATGGCGGTATCACATTGGCGCCGGAGGCTGGCAGTCAAAGGCTGCGCGATGTTCTGGGGAAAAACCTAACCGAACAGGAAATTATCGAAGCGGTTCAGCTTGTCTTTCGCAACGATTGGCCGCTGGTAAAATTATATTTCATGATAGGCCTTCCGACCGAAACCGATGCCGATATTGAGGAAATCGTGGTTCTTATCCGCAAACTGTCAGATATCGCGAGGCAATTTGGCGGAAGACGCAATATCAATGTGACCGTATCGCCGTTTTGCCCGAAACCGGGAACGCCCTGGCAATGGGAAAAACAGGCTGGGCCAGAACGAATCAATCAAATTTACGACCATTTGGCGTCTTCGCTTAAAACGCGCAATGTCACGCTGAAATTTCGGGCGCCTTATCTTTCTATGATAGAAGGAATTATTGGACGCGGCGATCGCCGGATTAGCCGGGTGATAATGGCGGCATTCAGGGCCGGGGCATGTCTTGATGGCTGGAGCGAACATTTTTCGCACGAACGTTGGTTAAAGGCGTTTGAAGATTGCGGTATCAATCCGAATGAACAACTGGAATCCAGGGATCCCGTAAAACCGCAGCCCTGGGATCATATCGAGAAAGGGATATCGAAGACATTTCTGCTGGCGGAGCGCGAACGTTCTTTTAAAGGTGAACCGGCGCCCGGCGCGGATTTAACCAAACCGGAGACCACCAACCATCAAATTTCCGGAGCTTTTGGGCGGACTCCGAAAAAGCGGACAACCGCCGTAGTCACGCCAATCCGTTCGGAAATTAGAATCAAGTACCGCCGCGATGAAAGAATGAGATTTTATTCCCATCTGGATATCATGCGGGCGATTCAGCGGTCTATCAAACGGGCTAATTTACCGATAGACTACAGCGAAGGATTTCATCCGCACATGAAATTATCTTTCGGCCCGCCGCTTCCTTTAGGGTATGTTTCGGAAGCGGAATATCTCGATATGCAACTGGAAAGCCCGTTCGAGAAAAATCATCTGGTAAAATTCGGCGAAAGTCTACCGCCGGGAATCGAAATTGTGTCATCGCGCCTGATGTTAACCAAAGGCGACTCGTTAACAAAGTTAATCAACGCCGCCCTGTATGAAATCGAACTTGACAATACTCCAGCCGATTTAAAAACGCGTATCGCGCGCATTTTAGAAAGCAAACAGCTCGAGGTTATCCGCAAGAAAGAGACCGAAACCAGGCGGATTTCTGCCGGTCATCTGGTAATGGAATTAGCGCTGGAAGATGGTCGCCTGAAAATGCTTTTAGCGGTAACTCCCGATGGCTACGTGCGCCCCGCGGAGGTGATGATATTCGGCCTGGGGTATTCCGAATTCGAGGCAACCGGTTTAATCTACCGACGGGTCGGGCAGTATCATATTCAAGGCGTGCATAAAGTCGACCCGCTTGAACTGGCCTAAACCTATATGGCATCGATAGCAAGAGCCATAGCCTGCGAACTATTAAACAAATGGGAAACCGGCAAAGCCGATCCGCAAACGCTGGCCGCCCGCGAAATCGACAAAAAGATAGAACAACGCGACCAAGCCTTTGCCCGCGAGTTATTCTTTGGAGTGATTCGCTATCGCCGCAAACTTGATTATTATATAGGTAAATTCGCCAATCTTGCTCGAATTCCCTTGCCGCTTAAAACTATCCTGCGTCTTGGCGCGTATCAATTATTGATGATGCCCAATATTCCGGAATATGCGGTCGTGTCCGAAACTGTCGAACTGGCCAAATCGGGCGGCCAAAAACGCGCCGCGGGTTTCGTGAACGCGACTTTGCGAAACATAATCCGTAATCGCGGAAAAATCGAAATGCCTGATTGCGAATCCAATCCTATAAGTTATCTTGGCATTCGGTACTCATATCCCGACTGGCTGGTTAGACGATATCTGAAAAGATATGGGTTCGCGGAAACATCGCAGTTGCTGGAATTCGGCAACCAACCGGCGCCGATATGTTTCTATATCAACAGCGCCGTCGTTAACAAAGAATCGCTGATTGCGGAATTGCGAAACTCGCCCGTCCAAATTCGCCCTGTCGATTCTTTTCCCGATTATTACGAATGCGATAATCCGACCGAGTTAATCAAGTCTAAAGCTTTTGCGGATGGAAAAGTAGTAATCGCCGATCCGGCTCAAAGTCTGGCAGTCGAGGCGCTTGAATTACGGCCTGGCGCGGAGGTTTGGGATATATTCGCCTCACCCGGAGGGAAGACTATCAAGCTGGCCGGAATTGTGGGCGAAAAAGGAATGGTTTTCGCTTCCGATAAATATCCCGACAGAATGGAACTCCTGCGGCAAAATGTCGCTCGTTGCAGATTGACGAACATCATCTTGTTCCGCGCCGACATCTTAACCTTTACTCCCAGGCGAAAATTCAAGTATATTTTGGCCGATGTTCCATGTAGTTGCACCGGGACCATGCGGCGTAATCCCGATTTGCGCTGGCGTATTCAGGAAAAAGATATAGCGCGATTGGCGGCTAATCAATATCGGCTACTGACCGCGGCGTCCGCGTTCCTGGCGGATAACGGTCGGCTGGTTTATTCCACCTGCAGTAACGAACCTGAGGAAAACCACGAATTAATCGAAAGGTTTTTGGCAAGCAACAAGAAATTCAGATTGATTGAATTAAATAAAAGCAAACAATTCGTTGATAAACAAGGTATGATTACCACCAGACCATCAAAAGATAAAATCGATGGGATTTTTGTGGCGGCGATAGAAAAAATCGGG
>JAAYTW010000388.1 GCA_012517955.1 Candidatus Zixiibacteriota bacterium
CTTCAAGATGCGGTCGGCAAGCTGCAAATTTATGCCCGTAAAGATGACTTGGGCGATAAATGGGGGTTTTTCGATTTAATCGATATTGGCGATTTTATCGGGGTCGAAGGAACCGTGTTCCGTACCCATATGGGCGAGATTACTATCAGGGTTTCCGCCGCCGAGATGCTCGCCAAATCGCTTCGCCCACTACCCGAGAAATGGCACGGTTTGCAGGATAAGGAGCTTCGTTACCGCCGGCGCTACCTTGACCTGATTGCTAATCCTGAGATAAAAGAACTGTTTGTCAAGCGGGCTAAAATTATCAGAGAAATCCGACAATTTCTTGACGAACGCGGTTTTATCGAAATCGAGACACCCGTGCTTCAACCGGTATATGGCGGAGCGGCCGCCCGACCTTTTATCACTCATCATAATGCTCTGGATATGCGGCTTTATCTCCGTATAGCCGATGAACTGTATCTTAAAAGATTGATTATAGGCGGCTTCGATAAAGTCTATGAATTGTCCAAAGATTTCCGCAATGAAGGAATGGACAAATTCCATAATCCGGAATTTACCATGTTGGAATTTTACTGGGCCTATGCCGATTATAACGACCTGATGATTATGCTCGAACAGCTCTATCGGCAGCTGGCCATATCGATTGTTGGCTCCACTCTGGTTCCGTTCGGAGAATTGATGATAGACCTTGGCAAACCGTTTGCGCGACTGCCGTTCTTTAAAGGTATCGCGGATGCTTGCGGGCAGGATATCATCGACTTAACCGAACCAGAATTGGCGGCGCTGGCAAAAAAATACGGTATAGAAATTTCCGATAGGCCCGGACGCGGCCAGTATTTTGACGCGTTTTTCGAACACTTTGTTGAACCCAAGTTAATCCAACCGACATTTCTGATGGACTTTCCGGTTGAGCTTTCACCTCTGGCGAAAATCCACCGCAACGATCCTCGTCTGGCCGAACGTTTCGAATTATTTATCGCCGGATTCGAATTCGGCAACGCTTTCTCGGAGCTTAACGACCCGTTGGACCAAAGAAAGAGGATGCTGGATCAAGCCGCGCTTATCGAGCGAGGTGTTGAGGAAGCTGCCCCTGTCGATGAGGATTTCATATTCGCGATGGAACACGGCATGCCCCCGACCGCCGGATATGGTCTCGGAATCGACCGCTTGGTTATGTTGCTGGCGAATGTCCCCTCGATTCGCGATATCATCGCTTTCCCCACCATGAAACCGGAAGCTTGATAAGCGATGTCATTAGAATTTCATATCGCCCGTCGCTATATGAGCTCCAAACACCGGCTTGGATTCGTGTCGGTGATTACCGCGATTTCTATAGGAGGCGTTATAATCGGAACCGCCGCCCTCGTGATTGTCCTTTCGGTAATGAACGGTTTCGAAGAGGAAGTCCGGTCGCGGATTATCGGAACCGGTTCGGATATCATCGTGAGTCATGTTACCGGCCAACCCATTTCGGAATGGCGTCAGTTACGCGAACAGATTGATAGCGTCGCGGAAGTGGTGGCGACTTCGCCAATTATCCAGAGCAAATGTGCTATCGCCAGCAAAACCGAAACCGATGGCGTGGTTGTAATGGCCATAATTCCTGAGGAGGAGGCCAAAGTCAGCCGGATTACCGACTACATGCTCACTAAATCAATATCGTTTAACACGCAAGATTCGAATATGGTTGGCATTTGGCTTGGCGTTAACCTTGCGGACAGATTATCGGCGGGGCTGAACGAAAAAGTAAAGCTTTTTTCTTTGAAAGAGGCCGCTAGTAATATATCAGGGTTTATCCCTAAAGCCATGAATTGCCAGGTGGCTGGAATATTTGAAACCGGTATGTACGAATATGACGCCAATATGGTATATATTCCCCTGGAATCAGCTCAATCATTGTTTAACCTTGGCGATAGAATAACCGCCATTTCGGTTAAAACAAACGATTATAACCGCGCCGAAATCGTCGGTAAAAAAATCGATTCTGTTATTGGTTATAAATACTATTCAACCAGCTGGAAGACGCTGAATAAAAACCTGTTTTCCTGGATGACCTTGGAGAAGTGGGCCAGTTTTATAATCCTTTCGCTCATTATAGCCGTGGCCGCTTTTAACATTATATCATCCCTAATAATGATTGTCCTCGAAAAACGCAAAGAAATAGGTATTTTGATGTCACTTGGGATGTCAAATAACCGCATTAAGAAGATTTTTATTTACCAGGGTATTACCATCGGTTCGTTCGGGGGAGGAGTGGGATGTTTAATCGGCTATATCGTCTGTTATATTCAGTATCGTTTTCATGTTATAACTTTGCCCGCTGAATATTATTTTATCAGCGCTTTACCGATTAAAATGCAATTACTGGATTTTGTAAGTGTCGGCCTGGCTGCCTTTATTTTGTCTTTTTTGGCCACCCTTTACCCGTCCGCGCGGGCGGCTCGGATGAATCCGGTTGAGGCAATCCGATATGAATAATGACGAAATTAAAAAAAATACTAAAAAAAACATAGTTAAAGCTGAAAAAATCAATAAAAGCTTTCAATCGGGACACGGAGTTCTTGAGGTGCTAAAAGGGGCCAGTATTGAACTCCACGAGGGAGAAATCGTATTGCTATTGGGGGCGTCAGGTTCAGGTAAGTCGACATTGCTGCACATTTTAGGAACACTCGATAAGCCGGATTCGGGATCGATTTTGTATGATGAGGTTGATGTTAACGCGTTGAAACATAATGCCTTAGCCAAGTTCAGAAATGAAAAAATCGGTTTTGTATATCAATTTCATCACCTTTTGCCAGATTTCAATGCCTTGGAAAATGTGATGCTTCCCGGATTAATAATGGGTTTACCCAGAGAAAATGCCGCCGAAAAAGCTCTTGAATTGCTGAAAGCGGTCGGCCTTGAGGACCGTGACACTCATAAACCAAATCAATTATCCGGTGGGGAAGCGCAACGCGTTGCTGTAGCCAGAGCATTATTTAATAAACCTAAGGTCGTATATGCCGATGAACCTACTGGGAACCTGGACAACAAAACCGGTACGGCTTTGTTGGAGTTATTTTTGGAACTTAACGAAAGGTTCGGCCAGACTTTTTTTATAGCCACTCATAATGAGCGGTTGATGGAACAAATTAAACTTAGATATCTAATAAAAGATGGCATCATTACAAATAACTCCTAAGGCTGATTGGCTGCAATATGGCGTTCGGAACAGCCGACGGAGAATATTTGTTTACCCTTTTGAGAGGTAATGAAAATGCTTTGTCAAGATTGTAATAAGCGCGAAGCCAGCGTTCACTTGACGCAAATCAGAAACAACGAAAAGATTGTGCTTAACTTGTGCAAGATTTGCGCCGAAAAACGCGGATTCCATTCTCCTTTCGAGCAAATGCCTTTTCCTCTGGCAGAATTCGTGACCGGAATGGTAGGGCCATCCAAAGGGAAATCCCAGACCAAAAGCGATAAGGGCGAGTTACAGGAAAAAAAATGTCCCGGTTGCTGTCTGACTTTCTCTGAATTCGGACGAGTAGGGCGTTTGGGCTGCGCCAAGTGTTACCAGGCATTCCGCCCGGAGTTGACAGATATTCTCCGTAAAATTCATGGTTCCGCGGACCATCGCGGCAAAACCGTTGGTCAACCATCGGAAGATTTACAGCCTATCCGCGAAGAAAAACGACTACGCGAAGAACTAAAACGGGCCATCGAATCGGAAAATTTCGAAGCCGCGGCGCGGTTGCGTGATGAAATCCGCAACTTGTCGATTCATCAGCAACTGGAGGATAAATAAGTTATGTTCGAGGAAATGGCGCATCGACCAGCCTCCTGGCTGACGGGGAATGGTCCCGAATCGTATATCGTTTTATCATCGCGTATTCGTTTAGCCCGCAATATCACCGATTTCCAATTTCCCCCCTCCGCCGATACCGATACCCGGGAAAAAATCGTGGATTTCATTTCCACCGCTTTCAATAAGGCCGGGCTTGGAAACAAGGGGAAATTTATCGGTTCGGATAAAATTACGCCAATCGACCAGAACTTCCTGGTCGAAAGACATCTAATTTCCCCAGAGTTTATGAGAGATGGCACCGGTCGCGGGTTGTTTATCGATAACGGCGAAAGGTTGTCGATAATGGTCAACGAGGAGGATCATATCCGCTTGCAGGTCATCTCTTCGGGCTTATCGATGCCGGAATGCTGGGAATACGCTTCTCAAATCGATTCCGAAATCGCCGCAAAGCTTGAGTATGCTTACGATGATAAATTCGGTTATCTTACTTCTTGCCCAACAAATGTCGGAACCGGTTTAAGGGCCTCTATTTTAATCCATCTACCGGGCCTGGTGCTGACAAGAGAAATAGATAATGTCATTTCCCGCATTTCAAAAGTCGGATTGGTCGTGCGCGGATTCTACGGCGAGGGTACTGATGTCATGGGAAACCTGTTCCAGATTTCAAACCAAACTACTTTGGGGCGCTCGGAAGAGGAAATAATCGATTCGCTGGCAAAAGTAACCAAACAGATAATCGAATATGAGCTGAATTCGCAGGAAACTTTGATGAAGGATGCTCCCGATCAAATCGAGGACAAAGTCTGGCGATCCTACGGAATACTCCTTCACGCCAGAGTCTTGACCTCCGGCGAAGTCATGAATTTACTTTCGGCTTTACGGTTGGGTGTCTGCCTTCAGTTGATAGATAAAGTATCATTGCCCAAAATCAACGAACTGCTGATTATTACCCAGCCTGCTCATATTCAAAAATACTACGACCGCGAAATGGATGTGACTGAACGCGATATGACCAGAGCGGCTCTGGTGCGCGAAAAGCTCGGAGCAGGCGATAAAGCGTAAGAAATAGGGAGATATATATATGAATGAAATGTTCACCGAACGCGCCAGGAAAGCTATCGAGTATGCCAGAGATGAGGCTGCCCGATTGAAACATGATTATATCGGCACCGAACATCTTTTGCTTGGCATAATCAGGCTGGGCGAGGGTTTAGCCGTAGAAATTTTGCAGAATATCGGCGTCGAACTCAATGAACTTAAAAAAAGCATCGAAGATATAGTTCAACCTTCCGGCGGAACCATGCAGATGGGGCAATTGCCGCTGACCGCCCGAGCGAAGAAAACCCTTGAAGTGTCGGGCAACGAGGCCAGGGCGCTTCGCTCCAAAGATATCGATACCGAACATATTTTGCTGGCCCTTCTCAAAGATGAAGAGGGAGTAGCCGCGCAGGTATTGTCGATGTACGATATCGATTATAAAGAAGTATACGAGGAACTCCGCAATGTCCAATCGGGTAAACCGTCGGCGTTCGGCAAGAAACGTAAAAAATCGAAAACCCCAGCCCTCGATCATTTCGGCCGTGACCTTACAGAGCTGGCCAGACGCGGTAAACTTGATCCGATTATCGGCCGCGATGATGAAATCGAACGGGTCAGTCAAATTCTGTCGCGTCGTAAGAAAAATAACCCGGTTCTTATAGGCGAACCAGGCGTAGGAAAAACCGCTATTGCCGAAGGATTAGCCCAGCGCATTGTCGAAGGCAAAGTGCCGCAAACTCTGGAAAATCGCCGAATTGTAACGCTCGATATGGCCTCCTTGGTGGCCGGCACGAAATATCGCGGCCAATTCGAGGAACGCCTTAAGGCAGTCATGAACGAGATTATCAACTCGCAGGACGTGATAATTTTCATAGATGAATTGCATACGATTGTCGGCGCCGGCGGAGCGGAAGGCAGCCTTGACGCCTCCAACATTTTCAAACCGGCCCTCTCCCGCGGCGAACTTCAATGCATAGGCGCGACTACCTTAAACGAATATCGCAAATATATCGAAAAAGATGGAGCGCTCGACAGACGATTCCAGACCGTTGTCGTGAACCCGCCTTCAACCGAAGCCACTATTGCTATTTTAAAAGGCCTGCGCGGCAAGTACGAAGAACATCATAAGGTGATTATCACCGATGAAGCCATAGAGATGGCTGTGAAATTGTCCGACCGCTATATTTCCGGAAGATTCCAGCCCGATAAGGCTATCGATGTTATCGATGAGGCCGGCAGCAGAGTCCATCTTAACGCCTTTACTAAACCGGATATATTCAATCAGCTCGAAGACGAAATTATAGAGCTTTCAAAACAAAAAGACGCCGCGGTGAAAAATCAGGAATTCGAAAAAGCCGCTCAACTGCGCGATAGTATAAAGCTCAAAAAAGAACAGTTGGAACAACAGAAAAAAGACTGGGAAAACAAACGTTCCAATCAACGTATCGAACTAAAAGGCGAGGATATCGCCGCCGTGATATCGAAAATGACCGGTATTCCATTGTTCAAGCTCGAGGAAAAAGAGTCGCGTAAACTGCTCCGTATGGAAGAGGAACTTGGACAGCGCATCGTCGGCCAGGCCGAAGCTATCAAGGCGATCTCAAAGGCTATCCGTCGCACGCGCGCCGGTCTGAAAGACCCCCGTAAGCCAATCGGCTCGTTCATATTTCTTGGTCCAACTGGAGTCGGCAAAACCGAACTGGCCAAAGCGCTGGCATCGTTCTTGTTCGAGGACGATGATGCCTTGATTAGAATCGATATGTCTGAATATATGGAAAAATTCGCGGTGTCTCGTCTAATCGGCGCCCCTCCCGGATATGTCGGCTATGAGGAAGGTGGACAGCTTACCGAAAAAGTACGCCGCCGGCCATATTCGGTGGTTTTGCTGGATGAAATTGAAAAAGCGCATCCGGATGTTTACAATATTTTACTTCAGATGCTCGATGACGGCCAATTGACCGATTCGTTCGGTCGACGGGTCGATTTCCGCAACACCGTCGTTATTATGACCTCCAACATGGGAACCCGCGAGGCTAAAGCCGGCAAGACACTGGGATTTCAAAAGATGGATGCCAAAACTGATTACGAGGGTATGAAAGCGCGTATCATGGAAGAGCTTAAGCGTTCGTTTAACCCCGAATTGCTTAATCGTATCGACGAAACGATTATTTTCCACTCGCTCACGAAAGAAGATATCTTGAAGATAATCGGAATCTTATTGAAAGATGTCGATAAGCGCTTGAAAGACAAAAATATGATAATCAATTTGACGGAATCGGCAAGACAATTTTTGGCTGATAAAGGTTTCGATCCCAATTTTGGAGCCAGACCATTGAAACGAGCGATTCAGAGATATTTGGAGGATCCTCTGGCTGAGGAGTTGCTTAAAGCCGATGCCGCAACCGGCAACTGCACCGTTGAAGTGTCTCATGAAGGCGATAATGAGGAGCTCTCATTTAAGATAGAGTCGGCTAAAAAAACGGAATCCGCTCATTTTTAACAAATTAGCCGTTCCAGCAAGCTGGCTGTTCGGCAATCTGTTGGACAGCCTTTTATATAATCAGGCAAAGAATTAACTTAATGACCGGATTTGATAAAAAATAGTTGCCATTATTATTTGAATCACTATATTATAAGCCTGTAACTGGTTATGGATTTTTTGTTTTTTTGATAAAGAAAGGAATTCGTAATGGCTCATAAAAAAGGCGTAGGGTCCTCGCGTAACGGCCGTGATTCCAACGGCCAGCGAATGGGAGTCAAAGCTTACGGAGGCCAAAGGGTCCATGCCGGAACGATTATAATCCGCCAAAGAGGCACCCGGATCCATCCCGGTGATAATGTTGGAATCGGCAAAGACAACACTATTTTTGCCACCAAGGATGGCGTTGTTACCTTTTCCCGCATCGGCAAGGATAGAAAAATGGTATCGATTGTGCCGTAAGCACTTGCCCGGGGGCAATTGGCCGCCGGGTTTTTTAATGGCCTTACATTTTCATTCGCTTGCCTAATGACTGAAATCCGCAGTAAAATTCCTAAAAAAATCGGGGTCATCATCTCCGCTGAATCCATTTGGGAAGTTGTATTTTCTTTTTATCAGATTGATTTAAATGGCTTCATGAGGATGCCAATCGTGTATGAGACATCAGGCCATGATAACAAACCTAATGCCTCCCGGACGGCCTATTATGATTGCGTGTCAAAACTCGAAATCTCAAAAACCGACGAGGTTAAACCAGGTTCGTTGCA
>JAAYTW010000389.1 GCA_012517955.1 Candidatus Zixiibacteriota bacterium
GCAGTCGCCTTCTCGGCAAGCCCTTCGACATTTTTCGCCGTGGTGCTGGTCGAATTGACGATTTCATCCATTCCGCGCGCTGTATCTTCCGCCAACCGACTGCCTTCCTGCGATTTCAAAGCCGCGCCTTTTGCCTTTTCGGCCGCCTCGTTGGTATTTTTCGATGACTCTACAATGGTCGCCGTCATCTCTTCGATTGCGGCCGATACTTGTGATGATTGATTGGTCTGTTCTTTAGCGCCGGCGGAAAGTTGTTCGGCAGATGAGGAAATCTCATTGGCGGCTGAGGCCAACTGCTCGGTATTTGTGGCAACCTGAGAAATTATATCGTGAAGTTTATCGATAAAGGTGTTGAACCACGATGCCAGTTCGCCGATTTCGTCTTTGCTGGCAACCTCTAAACGTTTTGTCAGGTCACCCTCACCTTGAGCGATGTCCTTTATCAACTCAACGACTTTGTTAACCGGCTTGGTTATGCTATTGGCGATGATAAGACCTAGCACAATAGCCAGGATTATACCTACCACCAGACAGCTGATGATAAGCGTTATAACCGAGGAGGCCGTCTTCTCGCCGTCCTCGACCGCAGCGGCGGCCCCTTCATCGTTAAGCTTGGCGATTTTCTCCAGGGAGGCGCGTCCAGCCAAGTAGGCTTCGCGGGTTTCCAGCGACGCCGCGTAATTGCGTTTATCAAGGTCTAACATTCGCGGATCTTCCGGTTTGACACCTGACGCAAGCATGCGATCCTTTTCCGCGGACAAGTCCATAACGATGTTATGCTTATTGAGGAAATCTTTCCATTGTCCGCCGAATTCTCTCCAGGCCGCATCTTCTTCGTTATTCTTTGGAATTGGCTCATATACCTTCCAAGCGTCAGTGGCATTTTTAATAGCATCATCTATGAAATCGTATTGTGCCTGTCGGATTTTGCTGTCGATAACCAGCGGGTTTACTAATGCTCTTTCTCCCAGTAGAACCGCCGTTTGCGCTTCTATTATTTTCTGAATTGAACCAACAGCAGGCATATTCTGCTTACCAATTACCGATACTGAATTGGAGATACGCGAGGCGCCGAACCACCCGACCACGCCGACTACGGCCACCACGACCGCAATCAGTAAGAACCCTCCCAACAGCTTGGTTTTGATTTTAAGACTCACTTCTCGCTCCTTTTGTTTATGTTAATATCAAGTACAACTGGTTGTTGATACTTATTATTGATTCAATTTCATTTCATTCGCATTTCATCGTGTATTCGTTTTACCATGCTCAACTTTTTTTTCGGTTTATGAAGTCCCCATTTAATTTCAAGTTTTACACACTATTTCAGATTGTAACATTTCCTCTAATACCAAGTAATTTCAACAAGTTAACGATGTGCTCCGGTATAATCGGTCGCTTTTTGACCCTATTTGCGAACGAACTGATTAAATTTGCAATAGTATAATATTCAAAAATCGGGCGTTTTATTTTAATTAAATAAAAAAAGGGCGCCGTAAAGCGCCCTTTAAGATAGCTTATTGACTTGAGTTTACTTCAACATCAACATCTGTTTGGTGATGTTCTTTTCCGGGGTGGCCAGACGATAAAAATAAACGCCGCTGGATATCGCTTGCCCTTTGTTGTCTCGGCCATTCCAGATTACCGATTTATATCCAGCTTCCTGATAACCATCAATAAGCGTTACGACTTTCTGTCCAAGTACATTAAATATATCCAGAGTAACTTTACCCGATATTGGCAGGCTATAATTAATAATAGTCTGGGCATTGAACGGATTGGGATAATTTTGAGCCAGAGCGAATTGCGTTGGAAGCTCGTTTTCAGAATCGATTCCGCTGCCATGCCTTAAATAACCGGCCTCTTTGGCGGACCCAAGCGATTGCGCCTGATATCCAGTACCACTGTATGTGGCAACAATGTAATACCAGTAAGCGTTGCTATCGGAAACCGTGGTATCGCTGTAGAAATTATTAACCACAGGGGCGCTATTTATCTTGGCGTATATTCCTCTTTCCCAACGACTACGATAAATATCGTACCCGGCCAAATCCGCATGGCTCACCGCCGTCCAGGTTAAATGTATTCTATCGTCCAGAGAATCGGATGCGGCCAAATTTGTCGGGATTGGGCATTGTTCAAGCGCGATATTCGATTGCGCCGTATAAGCATTGGCGCTAATCGATATGCCCGTAACCGTCTGCGGGAACCATCCAGATTTACTATAAACAATATCAATACTTCCCGGAGCCAATCCAGCTAATCGGTAGTTGCCGGTATTATCCGTGGTTGTTATCGATTGGCCGGTTGATGCCTGAATCCGTATACCCCGGTTATCCCCTCCGTTCGCTGTTACAATCCCGCTGATTCCGCCGCGCCCGGTGTTAGTGGTTATCCGATACATCTTAAGCGAATCGTTAGCCGTCGATGACAAGGTAACGCATCCCGGCGCCCATTGATTGGAATAACTGATATTGAAACCGATTGACTCGGTCGGATTTTCCCAGCCGATTGTGGCGTAATTTTCTTCAGGATCGGTTTCGCCGTTTTTAATTTTTCGGTATAAGAATTCAAAAATGCCGTCGCCGGTGATACTTGGATAGTAGGCCGGATCGTACAAAATCACCTGGAAATTTTGAGTCGCTGTGTACGTATTGCCGGTCAAATTGTACCATTGAATCACATATTTATGGTTTGCAGTATCGGAATAATGATAAACGTTATTCGTTCCGCTTGGCACTAAATCATCCCAAAAAGGAGCAATCATGGCCGGGCAGTTTGATGGATCCGGGAACGGCCAATTGCGGAAATCGGCCCAATGAGTGGAATCCATACTAATCCAACCGTTTGAACAAATCGTTATTTTTCTGTAAGTCTGTCCATAGTACACAAAATTAAATGGAAGCGTAACGACCCTGCTGGCATCATCGCCAAGGTTCAAGTTCGTTCCCAGCGTTCGAATATCGGTCCATGCCCAGGTCGGATGTTCTGGATAATCGAGGTCGGTGTTATCATAAACATAGTAACCATAGGCATCCGGTCCCGATGGATCCGTCGTGGCTATCGTGCCTATCGTTAAATTGAAATCGGCCGTATAATTTACACCGTTACCATCGGTTAAATTGACCGTAAATGGAACGGTTTTCCCCTTAAAAGCTGTGGCATCAACAACGACCATAAATTGAGTGGAATCATTATTTGCCGAATCGTTTACGGCAATTGTTCCGAAATTCCCAACGACCCCGGTTTCCAGGATTGTCGGTTCGGTCGTGGACAATGTTCCCGTAACATTAGGAGCGGCTGCGTGCCCCTGGTTTTTTATTGTAATTCTGATAGAAGCCGTTTCATTCGGATCCAGCCGGCCATTCCCTGATACAAGAGTCCCTCCAACGGTTAGTTTAGGAGCCGCTATAGGGATAGAAAAATACGATTTCCAACCCTGGGGATTATCCATCGAAGCAACCTCGAGCCTAAATGACGCGGTTTGACCATCCAATGCTGCCGGTAAAACGCCAATCACGAATGAGCCGTTTCCCGAATCGATTTGGCCGCTTAATATATTGCCATAATTTACAATATCACGATAAATGACAATCTTGTCGGTTTCAAGGGGGACCAATCGCGCGTTCACCGCGATTGCCGAATCAGTCGAGCCGGTATTTTCAAGGGCGATACTCAATTCAATGGTTTCCGATGGATTCGCTTGGGCATCGCCGTTGCCACGGCTGAATCCGGTCGTATCATCTTTTATTGATACCGAGCGAAAAACAATGGTTTCGGTACCTTGAACAACCGTTATATTACCGAAAAATGGCATTAAATCCCGTCCCGTGATTGTCATTGCCAGCGTGCCGGTCGTATCTGTTGGCAATCGCAGTAAAGCGACGCCGTCGTCATCTGTCTTGCCGACTGAATAAAATCTTTCACTGGCGCTATCGGCCATTCTTAATGTGATATAGGCGCCTACTATTGGGTTTTCCGAATTATCCGATACATTGATTGTAACATAGTTTTCGCCGCGGTGGACAGTCGCCGGATAACTGGCGTTTATAGTCTTGGGTCGGGTAATCCTCATCTCGCATTCCGGGTCACCCAGCATATTATATGTGTTGAAATATTGCTGAATAGTAGAAAGCGCACGGGGGTAGCTTCTGTATTGTTGCATTTTTCCGGCGATTGCCGCAGTAGCGAAATTATAGGTGCCGGTTTCCAATAAACCAAAATAGAAACCGAGCGTTATTGGATTATTCCATTGGGTATGTGTATTGCCATCCGTTGAACCAAAAAAGCACGGGCCTCCTTTTGGAGATGTCTGCGATCCCATTCTTATCCAAACCTCGCCGAAACAGGGATCTGTACCCGAACCAAAGTTTCCCGTGCCGCATACAATTGAGGTCATAATTCCGGGTTTATTGATATTGTTGACAGAACTTAAATTACCCGTATTATAACTCGGCTCATACCATCCGGAAGCCCCCGCCCAACCGCGATAATTTACGTAGCCGACCCCGGCCGTCATCGCGGCAGTGAGTACGCTTGCTGGGGGCGTGTAACCCGTTCTCTGGAAAAATGTATCTACTTGAGTGAAACCATGTTGAAGCAGGCGCTCTTTAACCCAAATACAGGTCCATACCGGCGAAATGGCATGTTGATCGGTTCCGATTGATACGCCTTTTTGCAAGAAAGTCAGATCATCGGATGTATCCGGCTCTTTTTCATAGACGATTACTTTGCTTATAAAGGCGTTGAGTTCCGTGATATTATCGACGGCAGCCCGCGCCACTCCGACATCCGGAAGCCAATCTGAACCATTTAAACATGAATACTGATGGTCCGATGAATACGAGTTATATGGATAATCAGGAACAAGTATTCCGCCCGAGGAAATATCTTTATCGCCGACCAGCATTACAAAATCAGGTCTGGTTTCCGCGTTATTGTAAAGGTTGGTTAGATATGATTTAATCTGGACATTTGTCGGCCTGCCGCTGGAATTGATATCGCTGGTCGTAACCAGCTGAACATCGTACCCCTTGGCGCGTTTCCATTCGGTATATCTGGTAATTGGAGCTTTCCACGAGAAACTGCCGATATTAGGAACAATCACCACAATACTTCCGCGCTTGACGGTCGTTATATTAAGTTGCGCCATGTATGAATCGAAATTGCCCAACATCATTTTGTAGAGCGGGTAGAATGCTTCGGAAAGATATGGCCTCCGTGATATCATCGGATTTATCACCGGACCATCGTAATTGATACTAACATTGATATTTCGATATACCCTTAGTTGATGTCTGGCCGGATTATATTGTACCGGAAATACGGTCATTTGAATCATTCTGACATCATTCATGATAACTGGAGTACCCGCCTCGACCAAGTTTTCCGGGTAGAAAGAATCTTGGCTGTAGGCCGCCATATTTATTGAAAACGCCGCCGGTTCCGCATAACCTCCCTCCGGTTCTGGAATCTGCGCCGGGATGATATCGACATCATCAATGATATCATAGCTTTCGTAAGTTGCGCTAACATTGACTCCTGCATTGTCAGGGATACCGATAAAAGTCGAAAGCGTCGGTACCTGCGGCAAGCCAACTTCAGTAAGTACGCCCGCGGTCAATGCATTACCATCAGGTACCTGGATTACGCTGTAATTGCTATTCCAAATATCGTCAGGCAATATCGCGACCGCATCCGTTCGGATACCCAAGCTCGTTGTTTGAGGAGTGGAGGCGGTAGTCACAATTTGTGACGAATAACCATCGAGGCTCCTTACTATGCTGACTTTTTCCGCGGCCGCAAAAAGGTTTACTGCGGCCAACAAAAAAGCGGTCACCAAGCCAGGTATAATGAATTTGCTGTTTTTGCTAATCACGATGTTTCCTCCAAAGCTGCAAAATTAAAATAAAAGATTTTCGAAAATCATCAGCCCCTGGTCGCGGTCGGCGATATAAATGTAGTTCGAATCAGCCCAGATACCGTACGCGTATGGGGTTGTATAGGCCGCGACAAAAAACGGGGCATACGGATTGGCGATATTGAATATCTTCAATCCGCCTGACGCATCCGCTATGAAACAGTAATCCCCCACCAATTGAAGGTCTTTACTTCGGCCTGACGTGTTGATGCTGCTTATCAATACCGGATTTGCCTCAAAAGGAGTTACGTTATCGTAAGCGGCAACGGTGTCGGGCAACCTGTATATCTGCAAGCCGCTTCTATCGTCGGCCACATAGGCAAATCTGCCCTTGGTGGCAACCGATAGCGCCAATCCAGGAGAATCGCACCATCCGGAAATTCTTGGCCCGTTCATAAGATTGACGACCGAATCCGGGAAATCAAATGGATGTGTCAACGAGACATCTAATATCACCAATCCCGTGGACCCGTCGGCGATAAAAACGAATCTGCCGGTGTAATAATCGTAATAGGTAGAATCTCGCTTTAGTGTATCGTGATATTGCACATAAACACTCATCGTATCGAAACAAAGCCCCATCGCATCGGATTGCATTAAAACCTCATTTACCGAATAGTTAGGGTTAGTATGAGGCAAGGGGTCATATATCATATTGTATAGCCTGAACAAATTTCGGTTGCCGGAGGCTACGGTCAGGATAAACAAAGAGTCGTTGAATTCGACGCCCAAAATATCTTCAAGGTTTTGGTCAAGGCCCTGACTGGAGTTACCCATAGCGTATGGATCGAGCGGTAGGCTAACATCGACAATTTGAATTTTCGCATCCATGTCGGCTACATAAACATAGTTGTCGCCAGGGCGTTTCCAAACGCCTTTCGCAATATCGTCCATCCGCGTATCTATATTTCCAATCAATTCAGGTGATTCGGGCTCGCTTACATCAAAAATAGTCAATAATGCCTCGCCATCAGCGATATAAGCTAAATTGCCCTCGATAAAAATATCCTGCGGTATTCCGAATGTTTGAGTCTGGCTCAACAGTCTGACATAATTGGAATTATTATTGATTCTGAAAGTCCAAATCGACGCGTCCGACCAATCGCCCCAGATATTCCGTTCGTTCTTTGCTCGAACCCGCCAGTAGTATGTACCGTTGTTCAATGACTGAGTGGGAACGTAAACCGTATCGGAGACGTTGGCGCCGATTATAATACCCGTGAAAGCGATATCGCTGGCGATTTGCACATAATAGGCGGTGGCTCCCGATAAGGCGCGCCACACGAATGACGGCGTCTCTATATAAACGGTATCAACCCGATTGGGCGGAGCTTGAAGCGTCACTTTGCCGGGCAATTCACCGTAAATTATAACCTTCTCCTTCGTGCAACCGCCAATCGAAAATATTGCGGCGAAAACCATTGCTATGATTGCGATTAGACACACTTTAGCTTTCAGTGCGGCTCTCATTGGTACTCCCTTAGCCAACATTGGCTTAAAAAATCATGTTAGTCGATTTCTCTCTCGAGCCCCGGTTACTTTGGCAGGTTGGTCTCTAAATTCCATAAGACCTTTCAGTTAATTGTAATATAAACCTCGTAACCGACCTGTCAAGCGAAAAGGCCAGCCGTACTCGGTATTTTCGCCAACTTGAAGCCATTGCTTGGTTAAACTTCCCTCAGATATAAATTGTTTCAATCAATGGACTCGCGACCAGGGCTGATAAGGTTAATAATCTATTTCGGCTGAGGGTTCAGATTTTTTTACGGTTTGAATTGCGAATCAGCGTAAACCTGGTAAAAACCAGATAGGTCAAGGCGGTCCTTGATTTCAAAAGTAAGTTTCAATATATCTTCGGGGCTTAACTTATCTGTCGAACGGGCGCAGTGTGACAGAAATAAATTTGCCCAGTGTGCAAAAGCCTTCATTGCATTTTCTTTTTGCCCAAAATCGGCACCCCGTATCAACGTGCAAAAGCCATTGTTGTCAACAGATACATTGATTAATATCGGATACTTGCCGGTCAACTCATCCTTGGCCCTACGAAGGTTTTTTGTTACCATATAAGCGCCGATTTTATCAACGCAATTTGCCGATATGATATTGATTGCCTTTAAAAGAAAATCAAATCCCGCCTCAAAGGGTTCGGCTTTTGATGGGGAGGAGATGCCCAATTGGCCGCGGGCGAACTTTCGGCCGATGGCTAAGATGGCTTCCCTGCAAACCACGCCGAGAGCGTTTAGATTGAGTTCCGGCCTGCCGATTATAAGCGTGATTTGTTCTTCGTTATTGTATAATCGTCCCACGCCGGTTTCAAAAAAGAAATCCATGGACATCGCGGCTGGAAAAGCTTTGCCCAGATGAAGCAGGGACAGCGCGATATTTTTGACCTCATCGGCCGAATAAGAGGCGGGCATCATTTGATAAGTCAACGCTCGGCTTTTATCGATTACGATTATACCGGTGACTCCGTTTACCGCCCTGATGTTTGAAAGAATCTTGTCCATAATTAAAAACCGGCCGCCTCCAATTCGCTCAAGACCTTGGAAATGTCGACATTCTGTTTGAGACCCAATAGGTAGGTTTTTCCATCGCCACCGGTTAAGATAAATTTCTGGTTGCCGGAGGCGCCCACCGCGCGTCTGAATTTTCCCAACCGCGAATTGCGCGTTATGGCCGAGACAACGTCATTTATCAAGCAGATATTTTTCAAGATTGGGTCGTTTTTAGGGGCACTCCCCGATAGTTCCCCGCGGCCTCCGGCGCAGATTTCGGTAACCTCCGCGATTCCGCTAATCACCCGAAGCTTATCTTCGGCGGAAACCTGAATCTCCATCGGCTTTGCGCCAAAATCGCGGGGGCGGGAGGCGATTGAGCGGGCTACCGAAAGATGCTGGGTTTTTATCAGCTTTTCGGTTTCCGCGAAACCATCAGGCGTATCCAATTTATGCTGACAAATTTTTTCGACCTTATGAACAACCTGTCCCTTGTAAACCACAACCGTCACCACGTGCGGTTGCGGCGATTTTAAAAATTCCGTCTGAAGAATATACTTTTTACCATCCGCCGTAACGGATGAGGTCAGGCCGGCCGGTGTATTCAGCATTTTTGTACCCCTTTACCTTTCGTTATATTATCGGCGAAAATCCGAGCGAAGTTAAACCTGAAGGGTTGTTTTATCGCGCTTGACAGAATTTAGGATAGGCGGGCTAAAACGTTTTGAAAAAAGATAGAATATCTATAGGTTCACGACAGGAAAAAAGAACATATGTATTAGTATTACTGAATGCGGTATGCCTGCCATCGAATATTGCCGGAAAAACCCGGCCACATACCACCTTAAGAGGCAACCCGCTAAACCGTGTAAATTCTATATATACTTACAGCAAACTTATTTTTCTATTGATTCCAACCTATAATCCCCTAATCCCATCGTGGTGCCTTTACCGACCCCGGTATATTCTCCCATTTTGAGCAGTTTTGCCAATTCAGCAGGGCAGGATTTTATAATCATAGAGCCCAATGCTCCCGACATGCTGATAGTTTTGCTTTGACGGCTTGAATAACGAATGGCCTCGATTCGCTTAAGGTTGCTGCTGAATTCGACTTTCTCGGCCACGCCAATCAAGTCGTTTGCCTGCGGCTCAATCTCGGACTCGCCGTAAAATGCCGATAAATTGCCGATTCGCCGCAGCAGATTCGCCGCTATATCCCGCGGTTGTGGTTTAAAGGTGATTTTTTCGTTCACGGTTATTTTAAGTGGAGAACCGAAATTTACGACGACGTCGTCTAATCGCATACCCGCGGATATTTCCGACAACTCGCGCGGTTCGGCTATATTGTGATAATCGTTTTTAAGTTTTTCCCAGGGTATCGATGCGCCACTCAACCGATCCGATATCTTGAGGATTTTCGCTTTCCCGCGATTTTCGTTTTGGGCTCTTCCAACCCCTTCTTCAAGGCCTTTTCCCAGGCTCATCAGTACGACGAGCAAATTGGTCACGGTTTTACCATAGAGGGTTATTCCGATTTCAAAAGTGTCTCCGGCAGCCGTAATAGGTTTATCCCAGGGGTATACGGTGACCCTTATTGGGTGGGGCGTTTGCGGATAAAGGCGCA
>JAAYTW010000390.1 GCA_012517955.1 Candidatus Zixiibacteriota bacterium
ATCCTGCCAACAAAATAATTATCTTTAAGGTTTTCATTGAATCCTCCTTCATTTTCTGTTTTATATATCATCAATTTTCGTGCCAACTGGCGGTTTATATAACTGCTTAATTAATAACATGTTATAAAAATAAGCAAAAAAGACATGACAGCCTGACGCACAATAATTGTTCGTATCTAAAATTGGGTTGTGCAGAAACGATATCTTATAAAACCATTTAAAATCGACCCAGGACCTATATTTTTTTAAATTCCCATTGGCCAAAACGAAACCAGGCGGAAATCCATATACCCTTGATGATAGTGGATATCGTAATCGCCCAGTATAACCCCGGATATCCAATGCCAAACGGCCCAACAAGCAGCAAGGCAATCGGGACTCTTATTGCCGTGCCCACCGTCGATACGAGCATCGGCGGAAGAGTGCTTCCCGCCCCGCTAAATACGTTTTCGCCGATAATTTCAAAACCCATAAACAATTGCGAAATCGCTATTATTCGCAAATAATAAACCGCCGCCGTCGCCGTTTGCATATCGCTCGTAAATGCCGAAGTAATCGTTCGGGCAAATACAGAAAATATAATTGTGAAACCGAAAGTAAAGGCGGATACTATTCCCATCGTTACCAAGGCTGATTGACGCGCCCGCCAAGGTTGACCTGCCCCCAAATTCTGCCCGACCATGCTGGCCACAGCCTGTCCGAAACCAAAACAAAACATAAACGACACCGATTCACACAGCTGGCCTACTCTAAACGAAGCCACCACAAAATCCCCATAAGGCGCACCGATATGTGACAATATCAGATAAACCGCTGAAAACACGATACCCGATATGGAAATGGGGATGCCGATTCTGACGACTTTCCAAATAAGCCGATAATCAAACGGCTCAATTCGGGACACAAACACTCTAAAAGGCAACTTGCCTCTATAAATCATCAATATCACCCATCCAAGCGATAAATAATGCGCCGAAATCGTCGCCAGAGCCGCCCCTCCAATGCCCAATTTTGGAAATGGGCCGATTCCGAAAATTAACAGTGGATCAAGTATCATATTGGCGGCTACTGATAATATAGTGGCTTTCATGGGAATAGCCGTATCACCCACCGCTCGAAATACTCCAAACAAAGCTTCGGTTAAGAAAAATCCTGGAAGCCCGCAAGCCAGTATTTGGAGATAAACATTCCCCAACCGTACCACTTCCGGTGATACGCCGACAAAATCAAGAATATAACGGGAAATTGATAATCCTATAAGCATGAACAGGATTGAAGCTAATATTGTAAATTGAAGCGTCTTTACGGATGTCTCTGAAGCCTTGTCCAGCTCCTTCTCGCCATAATATCGCGAGATAATAGCCAACAGACCTACCGGGACTATATCTATAAGAGAAAAAATCAGCCAAATTGCGAATGCCGACGGCGCGATTGCGGCCAATGCTTCGGGACCAAGTTTGCCTACCCAGATACCATCGATAAAATTGTTAACGGTTATTCCCAATAAGGAAAAAACGGATGGAATGGCCAGTTTCCAAATATGACGTGAAATTGAACCTTTAGTTAAATCTCTTGCCATAAAATTCTTTACGAATAATCGAATGCTCGGTTGAACAAATTATCAGGCGAGCAATAAGTTTCTTAATACTAAAAACATCGACGCACTCAATGCGCCCAGGATTAGATAATCGGGGTTGTAGATATACACAAGCCCAAAAATCACCGTATATGAAAATAGCTGAATCGCCGAAATTTTCATGGAAAAAGGCGGCTTGTAAGCCAATTTCCCTGATACATTCTTGACACTTTTATACAAATTAGCCAATAGTACGCTTTCTAAGTGCCTTATATCTCCTATTAGATATGTTCCTATAACAAACCCCAGAAGCCATAAATACATCTTGCCGATTGTCGGATCCTGGCTTTCCGAGAATAAATACCAGATTCCATAAAGGGCAATCCCAAGCACTGTTTTACTTATTATCCCCCATAATGGTGAAGGTTTCTTTTTCTGGCTGGCTATTGATTCATAATCGATATAGCGAAACATATACAGGTAGTATTGTTTCCTTCCTAACGCCGTTAGCGGGTAATCAGCAAACGCCAACGCCATCGCCAGCGCGATGCCAGGCCAGGGGTTATTGAGAAGTATTTCCATCATTTTCCCAAATTACCATCTGGTTTATCGGACTAAAAGTCAGGCGATGAATGGCGCAGGGCCCCAACTTCTTGATTGCCCTAATATGCTCGGCTGTACTATACCCTTTATGCTTTTCGAATCCATATCCGGGATATTTTCGCGAATAACTAATCATGTAGTAATCTCTCGTAACTTTGGCCAATATCGATGCCGCCATTATCTGGGGAATCAATCTGTCTCCTCCAACCACCGTTTTCTGGGCTATGTCCAAACCTGGAATCTCCTTGTTGCCATCGACATAGATAATATCGGGCTTGATTTTCAAATCTTCAACCGCCAGCCGCATTGCCAGTAACGTAGCCTTGAGGATATTAATGCGGTCGATTACCGAATGGGAAACGGCGGCCAAAGAAAAACCGGCGACATTTTCGATAATCGCCGGTGTCAATTTTAGGCGTTGTGATTTTGAAAGCAGCTTGGAATCATTAAGTCCGGGAATCGACAGCCCGGTTTCAAAAACGACCGCAGCAGCCACGACCGGGCCCGCTAACGGCCCTCTGCCAGCCTCATCAACTCCGCAAATCAGCCTTCCCGTAATGCGCTGTCCGTTTTTGGCTTACTCTTTACTTTCCCGCACTTTGGCGTCGATACGCGCCATCTTCCCCTGGCGTTCGCGCAAGTAATATAATTTGGAACGCCGCACGTCTCCCTGACGAACAACTTGGATCTTGGTAACGTTAGGTGAATGAAGGGGGAATATTCTTTCTACTCCGATACCCGATGATATCTTGCGAACCGTAAAAGTACTGGCGATGCCGGAACCTTTGCGGGCGATAACATCTCCCTGAAATACCTGAATTCTTTCTTTATCGCCTTCTTTTATTTTTACATATACTTTGATATTATCTCCCGGCCGAAAATCGGGAATATCGTTTTTCAGGTATTTGCTTTCAATTACTTTCAACATCTTTATCCTCCAGGCTCAAAAGCATTTTTTCCTCGTCGTCAAGTTGTCTGTTAAGCAAAAGATCGGGGCGGCGCGCCGCCGTCCGCTTCAACGATTGCCTTAATCGCCATTTTCTTATTTGTTCATGGTTGCCGCCGGTTAGAATCTCCGGTACAGCCATGCCTAAAAAATTACTGGGCCGAGTATATTCCGGATAGCCCAATAATCCATTAAAATACGAATCTGTTTGCGCGGAGTCAATCTCTTTAATCACCCCGGGAAATAATCTTGCGACCGCGTCAACAACCGCCAATGCCGGAATTTCCCCCCCGGTCAACACATAATCCCCGATAGAAATTTCCGCGAATTTAAATAAACTTTTGATTCTTTCATCTACTCCTTTATAGTGACCACAAACTATAAGCAACCATTCCTTAACCATAAGCTGCTTGGCGGTATTCTGATTAAATAGCTCACCGGAGGCATCCATTATGATTTTATAGGATTGATTATCGGGATCGATAGACTTAATCGCTTTATACAACGGTTCCACCATCATAACCATGCCTGCGCCCCCACCGTATGGTATATCATCCACAACGTGATGTCTATCGGTTGCGTAATCACGAATATTATAAGTCCGAATATCCAAGATTCCTTTGTCTTGAGCCCGGCCAATCAGACTGTGTTTCAACGGCTCCTTAATCATATCCGGAAATAATGTCAATATATCAATTCTCATCATGATATAGCTCTTGAATTCGATCTATTATTATTATCTTCTTTTCCATGGAAATATCTTTGATAAATTCTTTAATAAAAGGCACAAGCACATTTCCGCGATCCATTTCTATTTCTAAGACGTCATTTGCTGGAATGGATATCAAATCCCTTACAACCCCTATCCTATTGTTGTCGCAATCAAATACCGTCAAGCCTATCAGATCGAACACAAAGTGTTCATTTTGCCGAGGTTCGGCTAACTGGTCCTGAGTACAATATATTTCCCCGCCCTTGACTGCCTCCGCTTGATTGCGATCGTCGATGCCTTCAAATTTTATCCGATATTTTAAATTAGAAATTTTAACGTATTGGATTTTAGTCTGGATAATTTTATCGGCAAGCTTAATCGAAACAGCCAGACCGGTTCTAAAAGTGGCGCTGGAATTGCGGTAAGGCTTTACCAGCAACTCTCCTAGTAAGCCCCGGGGTTTTAGAATCAACCCCAGGGCTATTAAGGTATCATTAGAAGGGAGCACTTACTCTAAAATCTCAAGTAAAGCTCTCTTGCCTTTCTTCGCGGAGACCGCCGAAATCAAGGTTCTGATAGCCTTGGCTGTTTGTCCTTTACGGCCGATAACCTTTCCAAGGTCTTCCTGGGCAACGCGCAGTTCGTAAACTGTTGTCTTTTCGCCCTCAACCTCCGTAACGTTTACATTGTCCGGGTGGTCAACAAGAGCCCTGGCGATGAATTCGATGAATTCCTTCACGTTTCGCCTCCTTCAGGTGTGTGTGGTTCAGGTTGAGCGATTTTACTCAGCCTTAGCGGTTTTTACTTTTCTCTTTTTTTGTTTTTCCTTAATAGTCTCAGACAGCTTTATTTCGGAAACGTCTTCACCCTTCTGAATCATTTCGTATTTTCTACTGACCCCTATCTGTTTAAAAATACTGGCTACCGTATCGGAAAGTTCCGCGCCCTGTTTTAGTCTGTCGTAGATTTTCCCTTCATCAACCTTAACCTTGCCCGGTTTCTCGATAGGATTGTACCAGCCTAAAACATCGATAAATTTGCCGTCTCGGGCCTTCGATGAATCAACCGCAACAATTCGGTAAAACGGTCTTTTCTTGGCTCCCATTCTGGTTAATCTGATTTTTAGCACTTAGCCTCCTGAATGTATTATTTAAATAATATTTACTACCAATTTACTTTGGGCATCCCTTTAAATCCGAATCTGGAAAATTGCTTTACCATCTTTTGCATCTGGACAAATTGCTTCAGTAACGCATTTACATCCTGCACCGATGTGCCGCTTCCGCGGGCGATTCTCTTTCGTCGCGAACCATCAATTATATCGGGATTCCGTCTTTCCGCAAGCGTCATCGAATTGATTATCGCCTCAATACGCGGCAAAGCTTTATCGTCGACCGGCAAACCCTTTAGTTTACTTCCCATGCCCGGTATCATTTCCAGAATCGACTCTATAGGGCCCATTTTCTTTATTTGTTTCAATTGCTCCAGAAAATCTTCAAAAGTGAACTCTAACTTGGCCAGTTTCTGTTCAAGTTTTTTGGCTTTTTCAAGGTCGACCGCCTGCGATGCTTTCTCGACCAGCGTAACAATATCGCCCATGCCTAGAATCCTGGATGCCATTCTGTCCGGATGAAATTCCTCTATGGCATCGAGTTTTTCCCCTACACCGACAAACTTTATTGGCACATTTAACGCTGCCTTGATTGAAAGGGCGGCGCCGCCTCGAGCATCACCGTCGAGTTTGGTCAAACAGACGCCGGTCAAGCCAATTCGTTCGTTAAACACCGTCGCCACATTCACCGCTTCCTGTCCGGTCATAGCATCGGCAACGAAAATGACCTCGGTGGGCTTTGTCTTTGTCTTCAGGTCAACCAATTCCGCCATCAGTTCATCGTCAATTTGAAGACGTCCTGCCGTATCGAGAATCACATAATCATATAATTTTTCCTTGGCAACCCGAATTGCCTCAAGGCAGATACTTACCGCGTCATTATCGCTGGTATAGAAAGGCATGTTAAGTGATTTAGCTAATATCTCCAGTTGTTTTTTGGCGGCCGGTCTGTGAATATCGGCGGCAACCAGCATCGGATGTCGACCGCGATTTTTAAGCAGTCGCGATAATTTACCGGCCAGCGTTGTTTTGCCCGAACCATGAAGACCAACCAGCATCACAACCGTTGGAGGAATCGGGGCCTGTAAAAGCGGCGTATGTTTATCCCCCAGAAGCCGCGTCATCTCGTCATAGACGATTTTAACGACTTGCTGACCCGGTTGGATAGATTTAATCACTTCCTGGCCGACGGCTCTGGCTTCGACATCCGCGATAAATTGCCTGGCAACTTTATAATTCACATCGGCTTCCAACAGCGCCATGCGGATTTCTTTGGCGGCCTCCTTGACGGCTTGTTCATTAAGCAGACCCCGGCCGGTCAGCTTCTTAAAGACGGATTCGAGTTTTTCAGTCAACTGCTCAAACATGGCAAAAATAGGCCTTTAGGCCCCTCCATTAAACTTATATAATAATTGTTTTTTTTCCTATAGCAAGCGAAAATTGACATTACCCTTTACACGTAATTTATTTCTTTTCAATATAAATTGACAGGAAATTTAAGAAAACCTATATAATAACCAAAAGCATTTGTACTTTTGCAATTAAATAAATTTGGAGAAACTTATGTCGTGCTTGTTTATCCAGCCCATTTTGTTATCGCCTAAAAATCTTCGGTTTGCTATTGATATCTCCCATAAAGGCCGCGCGGATCCTTAAACATTCCCATATTTACTCGTGTTCGTCGCGCGAATAGTAAAACGGCAGTCAAACGAAATTTTAACTATAACATGATATTAAACAAATAAAAACAAATGAGATTTGAGCAAATTGCCGCCGGTGACGCGCGCGGAATTTTACAAGAAAAAAAACTAAAACAAAGGATTGTTAAAATGAGAAAAACGTCTATCGTATCCCTGCTCCTGTTATTGCTTGGCGCTGTTTCGCTTTATGCCCAGTACCCAAGCGTGACAATTGCGCAAATTCAGCAGGTACCGCTTGGACAGGATAGCTCCACTTTTTGTGGCGATACTATTCATGTCTGCGGGATTATCACCGGCGGTACCGGATTATACTATGCCGGAAGCGGTGTCTCATTTTACATGGAAATGGCTGAAGGCGGTCCCTGGTCGGGAATCATGGCCTATAATGCTTCCGCGGAAGGTTTTCCGACTCTTATCCCCGGAGATTCAATATGTTTCGACGCTCTTGTCGATGAATATTTCTGGAGCGATCCTTCGGTGAGTCGCTTCACGAGCAACATGACGGAGTTGTTTATTGTTCCCGGAACATTCGTTTTCGGCGGATTTGGCCATCCTGAACCTACTCCCGTTACAATTACGGCTGACGTGATTGATTCAACCGATGGGGGTGATACGCTGGCCGAACAATATGAAGGCGTCTATTGTCGTGTCAACAATATTACTGTCGATACCGTAATCATTTATACGAATACATCCGAATGGGTTTGCCATGATAGCGCCGGAAACCATCTTATGGTCCGCGAGGCTTCCGATTCTATTAATTTTCTGCCATCGCCAGGCATGACATTCGCCTATGTTCAGGGCGTAATCTACGATCGTTTCGGCGGCTACCATCTTCAACCACGATATATCAGAGATATTCAATTGCCCGTTGGCGGACCAATTATCAGTAACGTAACGCATAATCCGCCTTATCCCATCAATGCCGGATCGGGGGACGCTGATAGCGTCATCGTCAGGGCTAATGTTGTCGGCCCTGATTCGGTCACCAACGTTTGGATATATTATCGATTCAACCTGGGCAGTTGGCAAAGTACATCGATGACCGCGGCCCCAAACTATTTCTATACCTTCACGTTCCCCCCGATGCCTGCCGGTTATCGGGTTGATTATTATATCAGGGCCAGAGACATTGATGGTGATACCTCTAAATATCCAGATCAAGCCCCCATAAGTTTTCTTGGCTTTGCTTTCCAGAGCCCCACTCCTATGACAATCGCCCAGGCCAGAGTCGATGCGGATCACGACTTCTTGCCTGACCTGGCCAATGACGCGGTGTTGTTGACCGGCGTGGCTTCCAGCGGTAATTTCTCCACCACTCAAACCAATTTCTTCATGCAAAGCGAGGGAGCGGGAATCAATGTATATTACAGCGGCGGTCTCCTTAATATCAATATCGGCGACTCGATTCGCGCCTCAGGTATTGTCGGGCAATATAACGGCAGAACGCAACTTCAAGTTTACAAAGCATCGCGAATTAGCGTCTTGGGATCAGGAGCACACCTTGATACGGTTAATATTTATTGCTCGGCATTAAAAGATAGCGTCGGCGAAGCCCTTGAGGGCCTTCTGGCGATGGTGCCCAGTGTGGCGGTCATTGATTCGCCTGACACCTGGCCAAATATAGGTTATTCGGCAACCATGACCATTCAGGATCATACTTACACCGGGATGTTGAGAATCGAAAGCAGTACAAATATACCGGGACAGATAAGGCCTGACACGATGCAACAAATCGTTGGAATCCTTGGCCAGTACGATACCAGCCCGCCATACACATCGGGTTACCAATTACAGCCTCGTATGTATACCGATTTCCAGGATGCAACCGTCGCTCCTCCCCAATGCGAGTACTTAATCGGTGATATCAGCGGCGATGGCCAACGCCTGGGAGGCGATGTCACTTACGGCGTCCGTTTCTTTAAGGGGATTGGATCCGTTCCCCGGGATAGTTGTTTTATGGATTCAACCGGCACTTGGCTGTACGTAGCAGGAGATTGCAACGGCAACTGCGAATTTAGGGGCTCTGATATCACCAGATTGGTGGCTTACTTCAAAGGCAATGCGGCCCTAAATTGCTGCCATTTCTTCCCTACTACTTTGCCGCGTATAATGCCCGCTTCGGGTACGGAGTCAATTAAGGTGCCGACGAAGAGTATTGAATCACAGTCACCTGTATCAACGCAACAGATAGAGTCGCCGCAGGGCATAAGATTGCAACGGAAATAAATCTGGCAATATCATTGCCGAATTCAAGGGCGGTCAACAACCGCCCTTTTTATAAATTCGCGCTGGACTTGTTTGGTCATTTAACACATACTTATAATGAAACGAAATTGATGACAAGATGGAGAGGTAATGATGAAAAAATGTATTCGAGCATTTTCAATATTATTAATACTACTTATGCCGGCAGTTGTATTAGGCACAGCCGATCGGATTGTCCCGGACAATCTAACCGACGAAACTAAATCCTGCCTGGAATGCCATCAAACCGAGATGCCGGGATTGGTCGGCGAATGGCGTTACAGCCGCCACTATGGCGCTAATGTCGGCTGTTTCGAATGTCACGCCGCCGACCCCAAAGATGCCGATGCCATGGACCATAATGGATATACCGTCTCGGTTATTGTGTCGCCAAAAGATTGCGCTGAGTGTCATAAACCGGAATTCGACGAGTTTCAGGCTTCCCACCATGCCGATGCCGGCAAAATCCTTGGTTCATTGGATAATGTTCTGGGCGAAGTTGTCGAAGGGCCGGCCGCCGCGGTCAGCGGCTGTAAACAATGTCATGGCGCGGAAATCAAAGTCTTAAGCGGCGGTATGCTCGATAAATCGACCTGGCCCAATTCCGGTATGGGCCGCCTCAATCCCGATGGCTCCAAAGGCTCTTGCGCCGCCTGTCACAGTCGGCACTCATTTGATGCGGCCCTGGCTCGCCAACCCGAAAACTGCGGCAAATGCCATCTCGGCCCGGACCATCCGCAAAAAGAAATCTACGAAGAATCCAAACATGGTATCGCCTATTACGCTAATATCGACAGAATGAATTTACACAGCTCATCCTGGACTGTAGGTCTCGATTATTCCGCCGCGCCTACCTGCGCCACCTGTCACATGTCGCCCGCCAAAGATATGCCGCTCACTCACGATGTCGGCAGCCGTATCAGTTGGACTTTAAGACCGGCCGTGTCGCAAAAAATCGATGCCGCCGCTATCAAAGCCGGCAAGCAAGTCAAATCGTGGGAGAACCGCCGCGCCGATATGAAGAAAGTATGCTCAAATTGCCATACTTCATCGTACGTGGATAACTTTTACGGTCAGTATGACAACGCAGTTGAATTATACAACAACAAGTTCGCGATTCCGGCGACCGATATTTATAATAAACTTCGGGCGGGTAATTTGATTACCACCGATGTCAATTTCGATGATGAAATCGAGTGGACATATTATCTGCTCTGGCATCATGAGGGCCGCCGCGCCCGCATGGGCACAGCTATGTTCGCTCCTGATTATACCCAGTGGCACGGCTTTTTCGAAATAGCCGAACGGTTTTATATGGAATTCGTGCCGCAGGTGGAAGATATAATTTCGGCCAATCTCGGCAAAGATGAAACCAGAGTAAAAGCCGCCAACGAAGTGAAGGCGCTTCTGGAAAAAACGCTCAATCAGCCCGACCATCTCTGGATTTCCGGTAAAGAACCCGATGAAGTGAAAAAAGCCCGGCTAAAAGCCATGGAAGAGTTTAAGAAACGATACGCGGAATAGAAAATAGGCAACGATTAAAAGGCCGGTAATCGAAAGATTGCCGGCTTTTTCACCCCACATACCCCCCGGCGCGGCAGATACAATTTTCGCCGAACTTGTCGCGAATTTTATCCAGCACCTTTTCCACCGATTTGGCCTTTTTCACCGGCTGGTCGAATATTGACATCTGATTTGTCTCCTGTTTCTTTTCCAGATTCGACACCGATACGCCAATCAGCCGGATTGGCTGCTTATGAAATCCGTGCTTTTCCAAAAGACCTCGAGCGATTTCGTATATCGCCATGGTCGAATCGGTCGGTTCGGGCAAACTGCAAGAACGAGTCAGCCTTTGAAAATTCGGCAGCCGAATTTTGAGCGTAATCGTGTACCCTTTGTATTCGGACAACCGCAGCCGCCTGGCCACTTTTTCGCACAGGTGAAGTAGTGTCCCCTCCAGCCGCAACTGATTGGTCTCGTCGATATCGAACGTGTGTTCATGCCCCATCGACTTTTCGGTAGATTCCTCGTATCCGGGATGAATCCCCGTTTC
>JAAYTW010000391.1 GCA_012517955.1 Candidatus Zixiibacteriota bacterium
AAGACCCGACCTAACGCTTGCGTGGTTGGCGAACGTCCTCGTCTGCCAACATAACCGCCGCGCACGAGAACGTACGCCGCGCACAGGAATATGTGTTGAATCAGTAGGCAGAGATTTTTCCCTGATATAAATTAAATATACGAATTGCTGTCGGGTCTCAGGACCCGAAGGGCCTCGCGGTCAGGTGCGGAGACCTGACCGCACGATTAATAATGTCTCCCGCTGAAACCGGAGAAGCGCCCCGTATCTACGAAAATAGGGATTGTCGGGTTTCTCGTCCGCCTATGGCGGACTCGAAACACCGACCTACTGTATATCGTCGAAACCGCGAGGGTTTCGACCTACCGATTCTGACACTACGCAAGACTTGAATTCGCGTTACTCATTTATTATCATTGTGCGAAAGTCGGGTCACGCCCTTCGGCCTAAGACCCGACTTAACGCTTGCGTGGTTGGCGGACGTCCTCGTCTGCCAACATAACCGCCGCGCACGAGAACGTACGCCGCGCACAGGAAATCGAAGGGGCCTCAGGATGTCGTCCTAAACAGACTCCATCCTGAGGCACAAATTGAAGGGGCGCCAGGATGCTGTCCGCTATAAGCGACTCCATTTTGTCGCACACATTGAGAACGAGGAAATGACTTGAACACAGACAATCGGGAAATAAATTCAATCTGTTTCGCGCTAAAAGAATATGGCGAGGTCGGTCCGAAGCTTTTTCAGCAGTTGCTGTTAATCTACGGCCATCCGAAAAATATATTCACCCAGACCGCCGATGATATCTCCTCCATGACCGGAATCAATATCGAACGAGCCGGTAAAATTGCCGCGGCGGCCGATTTGCTGGAACAGGCCGAAAAGCAAATCGATGACCTTCTTGATATAAATATTCACCTGATAAGCTACTTTGATGACCGTTATCCGCCGGCGTTTCGTTCGATAGCCGACCCACCGCTGGTATTTTACCATCGCGGCGATTACAACCTGCTTGATTCAGGGGGCGTGGCTATAGTCGGGACAACTTCGGCCGACCAGGCGGGAATCCGGGCGGCGGTTGATTTCGCCAAAGGATTCGCGGGTTTGGGCAAGACCGTGATATCGGGATTAGCGGCGGGAATCGACACGGCGGCGCATCTGGGGACCGTACAAAGCGGCGGTAAAACCGTAGCGGTGTTGGGTTGCGGCCATCTCAATATCTACCCCGACGAAAATACACCTTTGGCATCGATGATAGCCGAGACTGGGGCGGTTATTTCAGAGTACGAAATTTACGCGGACGCTATTCCGGGCAGATTGATTTCGCGAAATCGTTTGATAGCGGCCCTGGCCGACGCGGTGCTGATTGTCCAAATCGGCGAAAACCGCAAAGGAGAGCTTCATACGGCAAAAGCGGCTTATGAACAGGGAAAACCGGTATATGTTTTTGACCCGGAAAACCGATATAGCGATATAGACTCATCATATATAATAATAAAATGTATCGAGCAATTGGAGGATATCTCGTCTGCCTTAATCAGATAATGCCACCTTCCTGCAACAATATGAATCGAATTGGAACAAAGATAGTCACCGATTGAGTTGGCTGTTTTAGATACCGATATAGAGACAGAAATTAATTGCCCGATTAAATTTAATCGAACCGAACATAGAATCAAAAGTAAAATAAATAGAAACACTCAGAATGACCTATCGATGGGTCTTGCCAGATATCGAAATTTGAAAAAATGATTGATAACACAAAAAACAACCACGACGAGGGCACTTATTTTCAAATAAAGGGCCCTAAACGTATCGAGGTTAAGCTGAAAGGAAGCCGCTTTATAGCCTCCGCGGAAAAAGTTGTTAACGAGGACGAGGCGGCCGCTTTCATCGATTCAATCTCCAAAGAATTTCATGACGCCACCCACAATTGCTACGCTTGGAGAATCGGTGCCGGTAAACGTATCCGCTATCGTTACGCCGACAATGGTGAACCGTCGGGCACAGCCGGTTTGCCGATTTTCAGGGTAATCGAGGGGCGTAATTTTTCTAATATAATTATTGTGGTAACCCGCTATTTCGGGGGAATTAAATTGGGCACGGGCGGATTGATTCGGGCCTACAGCAAAGCGGCCATGGATGTTTTAAAAGAATGCGAAGTCGAAAAAACTTATCCGATTGAAATCGCTAAATTTAAAACAAGTTTCGAGTTCGTTTCATTAGTACACAATATTATCTCATCATTTAAGGCGAATCTCGTTGATTCAACTTACAGCGACCAACCCATTTTCAAGATAGAGATTCGCGCCTCAAAGTTTAAAGAATTTAAAACCAAACTTAAAGATGCGACCAACGGACAGGTCGAGTTCCTTGATTTCTAAACCATTGGTTGTTGGCGTCGGCCTCTGCGCCCTCGATTATACCTGTATTGTCGAACGATTCCCCGGCAAAGATGAGAAACATGTGGCAGTGGCTGGTTCGATTCAGGGAGGCGGACCGGTGCCGACCGCGTTGTGCGCATTGGCGAAATTAGGTGGGAGAGCATCATTCATAGGCAAATGCGGTATCGATCACGAGGGTGAATTGATACGGCGGGAACTGGAGCAGTTCGGAGTCGAAACAAGCGGTATGATTTTCGATAAAGGCAGTGTCACGCCGAAAGCCTTTATTTGGGTTGACAGCCGCGACGGGGCACGTACGGTGGTGCTTGATAGAACCAAAACCGCTGATATGCAAATTAAAGAGCTCGATACGAAACTATTGCAATCGTGCCGCTACTTGCTTATCGATGGCCGGGAGTGCGCCAGCGCGATTGCGGCGGCGAAAATGGCGAAGGCGGCCGGCGCGGAAGTTATCCTCGACGCGGGGTCGCTTCGGGATGATATGGATGGGCTTCTGGATGTGGTTGACCATCTGGTTGTATCGCGGACATTTTCGGACAGATACACCAACACGGATAATCCCGAACAAGCGTTGAAGATATTGGGGTGTAAGAACTTCAAATCGGTAGTTGTCACGCTGGGGGCGGATGGGGCAGTCTGGGCCAGCATGGGAAAAACTGGCAAGCAACCGGGATTTCAAGTTGAAGCTGTTGATACAACCGGCGCGGGGGATGTTTTTCACGGGGCGTATATTTACGGACTATGTCAGAATTGGGAAATATCGGCAATTGTAAAATTTGCTTGCGCGGCGGCGGCGTTGAAATGTCGCAAGCCCGGCGGACGGTTGGGGATACCGACACTTGCCGAAGTGGAAGAGTTTATCCGCGAACAGTGATTCGCGGAATCTTTCCCGAACTGGCGCACCCAGCTAATTAAAAAGTGGTTTCGATTCGCCCGGTTATAGCCGGACTTCGCGATATATTATCCAAACGTTGGGCCATGTCTATACGAACAATACCAGCCATTTGAAATCCCAATCCGACATCGCTTTTCAAGCCGTTCCTTTCGAATCGCTTCTTGCTGAAACCAGCTTGCCCTAAATCGGTGAACAGCGACATAGAAAAGTAATTTGACAATTGCCAATAATAGTCGACATTGGCGAGAAAATATCGATTCCCCTCGAACTCCTTAAAGTCATATCCCCTTAAGGATCCCACCCCACCCAGGAAAAAGCGCCTGTCGAGCGGCAATTGTTGATTCGATAAGCCGCCCCTCAAGCGAAATCCAACATACTGTTTTGGAGTGACGGGTTGATAACGCGACAGGTTTATCTCGGCGATATTATATGAAAAATCCCCCCTAATATCCCCCAAAAGACCGTCGCCGGTTGTTTCAAGGGTCATTTCGACATGTTGACCCCGATGACTTGATGCTTTTTCATCGGCGATTCGGGAATCCCAGCCGAAACGCAATCCAAGCATTCGCAATTCACCATTGAGGCTGGCTAGTGCGGCCGGGTCGGCGAGGATGGTCGAATAATTCTCACGGAATTTTTTACGGCCGCCAAAAATCGCCGAATTCGTGTGTTTAGTCAAATAACTATTGGTCTGGGCCGTATATTCGGCTTGAACGAAGCCGTTTTTTCGAAATTCACGCCCAATCGAAAGTCGTCCCCCTTTACGCATATAAAAATCATGGAAGTCTTCTTTAAAAAACAATCCGGCCACCGTATTGTCAGCCTCGGAGAAATACCACTTGTCGGCCGTGAATGCTCCTCGATATAAATTCCCCCCCATGTAAAACGGGCTTTTGGAACCGAAGTTTTGCTTAAATCCGATATCGATATTCCATCGTTTCAGCGCGAATCCATAGCCGACGCTGAAATCTATTTTGGGTAGTTCTTTTTCAGAATCGCGGACACCGATGTTTATTAAAGGAGTAAATCCCTCGACACGGTTAAATCGGGCGCTTAAATTTAAATTGGCGATATGTCGTTTATTTTCTCTATCTTTGGAACGGAGTTTACCCTTAATTTTATATTGTCCTTCCGTAATAACCTGACCTAAGGGAGCCACTACATCGCCTTCAGCGCAGCTGCTGTCATACATAAACACGTTTCCCAGCAGCGAGACCACGTCGCCATAAACCTTGCCGAACACCTTAATGTCTCCGGTCAACGCCACAACATCACCGTAAATCTCCTCGCCCCTAGAGACGGTTAAACCAGAAAAACCTATCCGATTGTTGCTATCCGCGCGATTGATCTTGATAACCTTGTAAGGCATCTCCTCGTCACGATAGGTATCGGGCAGTTTAGCCTTGAACGTCATACTGCTACACTCTCGGCGGGAAATCAGCATTTCGTCTATCGTTTCGGGCGCTTATTCAACTCCGTCGATAATGATTTTGTCATCGCCTATATATAATTCGTTATGGATCATCAATTCGCTGCCGGTATCGATTTGGTTCAACTGGTCTTTAAAGATACTGATAGATTTACTTTCCCCAGAATTTCCGGAGATGGCAATGATTAAAGAGTCGCCATCGAGCGTGATTGATAGTTGGCTCTTTTCGCTTCCCGCGGCGTTGACCGCTCTAACCGCGCAGCCGAAAAGGAACATAATGATGACAACAAATACTTCTCTTCTTCGCATTATAACACCTCTTGCTCAATGGTTCCTTAAGAAAACATCTCATTCAAATATAGATACGGCTTTAACGCGGTTTAAGTTATGCGGAAATTTATAAGTTATAAAAGGGGTTTAGTAAGCTAAACCCCCGGCTCGATATTCGACTTAGATTGCTTTCTCGGGAATTGCGGCTTCACTTAAGAAACTTGCCGTTTTTGAAAAAGAGCTGGCCATCCGCGTACATGCATCCCCCTTTACGAAGATCGCAGATCATATCCCA
>JAAYTW010000392.1 GCA_012517955.1 Candidatus Zixiibacteriota bacterium
GCCGAAAGTGGCGCGTGAATCGATATCGACGATAAAGTTTATTATCGTATCATTTCCGGCCGCGATCGTTTCATTCCCCATAGAGAAAACCATAACCCGGTAGCGGTCTTCGGCAAGTTGCTGTGAAAAGAATGCCATATCTTGAGCGCGAGAACTTGGATAAGCCGACCGAATAGTCAGTATTGTTGGATCATATAGAAAATCGAACTGCAACCCATAAATTGGTTTGGCATTTGTAAGGTTTATTATAATTGGCCGACCTGATGTTCCTGCCAGCGCACCCTGATCATCGCCAAACTTCAACATATCATTCGGAATATCTAATACGGTAATATCAACTGTGATCTGGCTGCTTGACCCAAGCGCGTCGCGGGCAGTAAATACTACAGAATAAACATTCCCGCCCTGATTAAAATCCGGATCAAAGGTAAACGTACCGCTGACGGTGGAATCGCCGGTCACATCCGGAAATGAGCTATGGCTTGGTAATCCTGACGCCGTTATTGTGACAAAATCGCCATCAAGGTCGTAGGCCGAAACAGTGAATTGCAGGCGCTGCCCTTCCGTTACTATTTGAGCGCCAACCGCTCCGATTGTAGGCGGACGATTACCGGCGCTGGCGACGCTTATGGGTACTTGACGTTCCACTATATGACCGTATCTATCGACTACACGAAAATTGACATTATAATTATGACCTATCTGGCTATCGGCGGCCACAAAGCTGAAAGTGCTCTGAACGTTTCGATAACCTCGCGCAGTCGCGAATGCGGCGCCGGTTGGCAAACCTGAAGCGCTCAAAGTCAAACTGTCATTGTCAACATCGGTGGCAGCCACCGTAAATTGAAGTAATGTACCTGGAATCGCCAATTGAGTTGTGGATGGAATATTCGAAAAAGCCGGAGGGGAATTAGTGATATTACCTACAATCACATTCCCAGTAATTTTCACTGGAGTTATAGTCGGGAAAGTCGCATTTCCATAGCCAACAAACACGTTCAGTTGGGAATCCGCAGTGGAGAAGGTTATTGGATAGTAGCCATTAGGCGTTAAATTTTTGATTCTCATCTTTAAGACTATTGCCGTGTCTGACCCAACCGGCATTTTTTCAGTGGTCCATGAAGAAGCCAATAATCTTATGAAACCGGGTCTCTTGGTTACAGCCCAACCATAAGGCGAGGGGGCTGCCGAGGGAAAAAACATCGCCCTGCCAACTGGGATCATTGTATCGGCCACTACATAATTGGAATCGTACGCTAATTCCAAATAAATCGCCAAAAGCGAATCGGAATGATTGGCTATAATAATAGGCACCGATACCGTATCGCCCCGATTGCCTTGGACATTTTTAATAATTACCGAATCCTGTTGAGCCCCTGCCGAATCCCAGAAGGCTAAACAGAAGACAGCCCCAGCCAGAGCTATCAACCAGTGAATAGCCGATTGTAATTTCCATCTATTTCGCATCATGAACCTCTTCTATCTTAAAAATATCATTTTCTTAGATATAACTGGAACATCGTTATTAAACAAGGTATAGCAATACACGCCTGAGCCAACCTCCCTTCCTGATTCGTCCAGGCCATCCCAGATAATATCGTTATGGTTATTGGGCGCCGATTGAAAATTAAAACGACGTACCCGACGACCCAACATATCATAAATATCGATCACACCATTCCC
>JAAYTW010000393.1 GCA_012517955.1 Candidatus Zixiibacteriota bacterium
GAGGGATAATAGCGACACTGGGCCGGCAAGGCCGGTCCGATAGTAACCTTGTATATTTTTATGATAAAAGCCAGGAATTTCGCGTGGAATTTAATCATCACTTTATCTTTTTTAACAGCGATTCAAGTTCGCCTATGACTGCCCGCTCGCTTTCGGTTTTGCCGTAGATCCTGATAAAAATATTGAAATCATTCGGCCAGTTGTTTTTATTTTGTCGCAAATATTCCCGGACAACTCGCTTGATTCTATTTCGTTTTACCGCGTTGCCGAATCCTTTGGTTACCCCGATTCCGAAACGACAGCTGTCCGCCTTTTCGTAGGTTAAACCGATGTTATCGCCGGAAAGCCGTCGGCCGCCCCGAAGCGTTTGTTGAAGGATTTTGCCGCCGCCAAGACGACAGCCTGGTCCGAAACTATTATCGGGGCGAGGTTCGGGCAATGGATTACTCATCCGAGACGGTGAGTCTTTTGCGGCCTTTAGCCCGACGGCGCTTGAGCACATCGCGGCCGCCTTTAGTGGCCATGCGTTTACGAAAACCGTGGTCGCTTATTCTTTTCTTTTTCGATGGTTGGAACGTTCTTTTCATTTTCAATCCTTAAATTAATATACAGACTATTAATATACCTATAAATAAATGGCCGTCAAGAAAAAAGAGGCGGGCGGCAAGCGATAGGGGGCGGTTGTGGTTGGCGGACGTTCCAGTCCGCCGACATTTTCGTGGAGCACGAGGATTTACACCACGCCCAATGTTGTGTCAGGTCGTAGGGCATAACCAGTGACCAGACACTTTTTACATAAACACACAGCCAGTTCACGCCCTGCGGGCGACGAACGGCTGAACGTAAAACATAATCCTGGATTCCGGGTCGCGTCTCATTTACACTGGACTTGCCCGGATTGACATAAAGCCCACGGGCGCCATGAATACCACCCCCACTACATAATTGATTCCGGCGAATTCATCACATATAATAAGCACACAAGTGTTTTTGGTGATGGTCAACAAATGAAATCGCCGTTTAAAAATCTGACTCGTCTCGACTGGATATTTATCGGCGCGCTGATACTACTAAGCGCAATCGCGGCCCATTCGCTTCTGCAAGAGGGCCACCCTCGAATAGGCGACTGCTGGGCTCATCTGGCCCGAACCGGCGTGGTTGTCGATGCCCTCAAAAGCTTTCAGATTCCTTACTGGGATTTCCGGATATATTACGGTTATCCTTTTTTGAAATTTTACGCGCCGCTTTACTATTATATGGCGGCGATATTCGGGCTTATTAGCGGCGATCTGGTTTTCGGCACGAAACTGATGCTATTTTTGGCGCACATTTTGTCGGCGCTGGGGATGTTCTTTTTCGTGCGGAAATATCTGGAGGACAGCCGGGCGGCTTTTATCGCCGGCTTGGCGTACGCGTTCACATTCTGGCATCTGTTTCACATAATCGCCATGGCTCGTTACCCGGCGGCGCTGATATATTTGATGGCGCCGCTCTGTTTCCTGGCGACTGTTCGCTATATCGAATTCCAGACAATGCGGCAAGCAACGGGGCTTGGAATCATGTTCGGGCTGGTCCTGTTGATTCATCCCCAGTACGGGGCCTTTACGATATTTTTCTCAAGCCTGCTTGTGTTGCCGTATCTTAAGACACTAAAAGCCCGACCTGCGCTTTGGATACTATTAGCGGGAGCGGCCGTCAGCGGATTCAGCATTATTCCGTTTTTATTAGAAAGTGGACGTTATCTAAATCCCTTTTCGAGCGAGAACTATTATAATGTATCGCTGATTGCCATTCTTGAACGGGCGAAATATATAAACCGGTTCAACAACTGGTATCTGGGGGAATATATCGGGATATCGATTGTGGCCCTGGCAATCGCGGGAATGGTGGGGATAATAAAAGCCTCGCTTCAAAAGCATGTTTCGTTGATAGTTGGGATGTCGTTCTGTGTTTTATTCGCGTTCGGTTTGGCAATACCGAATTTTGAATGGTTTTATCGTTTTTTCGGGATGATTCCCAAACGGTTTTTAGTGTTTTTGGTGGGGTTCTTGTCGATACTGGCCGCTGTCGGATACCGATATCTGGCAAGTTTGGCCAAGCGGCCCTGGCTGATATTCGCGATAGCCGCGACGTTTATATTGCTGGATTTGCTGCCGACCTCATTTCAGACCCGCTGGTATCCGCCAAAAGACGTGGTGATGAAAAAACGGGATAAAATCTACACCACTATCCAGCCCGGATATTATCTGGCCGATTTGGGACGAGCCGACACAAGCATGTTCGAGAACGCCCGCCTCATGTATCCGGGGATGCAGTCGTTGTATTCGCAGAATCCATCACCGTTCGGGTACTATTTTCAGTTTGCGCCAAAAACGACTTACTACTCTTATCCCTGGCTCAATATCGTCGCGAATTCCGTGGGTATGGAAATTAGCGATTCGCTGAAAGCTCTGGATGATAAAATCGCGCAGTTGTTGAATATTCGCTACGTGGCATTGGAGGTTTCACAGCCAAGAAGCGAAACGGACACGACATTGGAATTAAAGACCGTTGTGACCGGCACCATTAGCAACCTTAACCCGATAATAATCTCGCAATCGATTCGCCCCTGGCCCCAAAGCCCGATTATAACCAGCGGCCAGTATTGTTTTGCCGGCGATTTCAAGGAGTTGCTTGACAGTACTTATATCGATTTGGACCTATCGATAGCGCGTAATTTATGGGTGAGAAATTCCCCGTCCCAAGATATCGAATATTTTATGCCGGGGCGGCCGATAGTTCGTCAATATAGTTTGGGAATAAACCAGGCCGAGATGGTTGTGGAAACGGGTTCGGAATGTTTCGCCAGGATTCCGTTCAGCTATTATCGGGATATAAAGATATATATCAACGGCGAGCGCAGTGTTGATATTTACGAATCGGCGGATCATTTTATTGTAGTAAAACTCACGGATGGCATAAATGTCATCGATATTGTGCCATCTCGGTCGTGGGTTGAAATCGGGGCGATGCTGTTATCGATTGTTTGCGGGGTTGCGGCCCTGGTGGGGTTTTGGCGGGGGAAATAATAAGGTCTCCTTTAATAGGATTTTTGTACGGCCAGGTCTCCGCATCGGACCGCGGCCGTCGGGTATGGGAACCCGACGGCACGGTAATAATTAAAACATCTTGTAAGTCAGACCCAGCGCCAGCGTCTCTTTGAACCGGCCGCGTTTGGTGATTTCTTTATCATACAATAATTGAGCGTAAAGCGACACTGTCACATACTTGGCAACCGCTGCCGAAAGCTGATTCTCCCAGTTGACATCGACCATTTTCCAGTAATTTTCTTGCGGCGTCCCTTTCAACTCTTTGGACTTGGAATAAAACAGGGCCTTGTAGAGCGAAAGTTTCGAGGTAAACCCCAGCGTTTTCGATAAGGTCAATTTCATATCGGTCACCGATTCGATGCCGCCATCGTTGGTGGATTTGGTTTCGGTTTTCTTGTCGAGGGTATCAACAATGATACTGGTAAAAATCTGCCTTGTGGCAAACCCCAGGCGAGTGCTTATTTCATTTTCGGGGGTTTTAGTAATCGTGCGCGCCAAACCGGCCGATTCGGTTAGTTTCGCGGGCGAAAAATAGCGTTTGATTTTAGAGTAAGAGCCGTCGAAAAATTGCGTTTCAAGACGTAATGAAACATACGGATCGACCAGCCATCCCGGCGTATACTTGCCGAGATTTTCGATATCGATAAGGTCGGTTGATTTGACCGGCTTTGCCCACTGTTTGGTGTCTTTGTCCTGGATATGAGTTTGGCCGAACGACAGCTTGGTGGTATTTTTGAAATTGAATTTGGGGGACATCTGTTTTTGGAATACGCCGTTGGCATTGGATACCCAGCTGATACTTCCGGCCTCGCCGCCGGTCCAGCTGTCAGAATAGCTGTTCTGGGTCATGGTGAAATTAAGGTCGAGCGATTTTGACCAGGGTTCAGCCGATAGTACCGCACATAGGCCGATAACCAACAACATCGTAATCGCAACAAGCAAATTTCTCATTCTTGTCTCCTCCTTTTACAAAGCGCATCGATTGATACTCATTGATTTATTTATAGTTACACGATATTCAACACTAATCATCATTAATGTCATATTATCGACCCGGATACGATTTCAATTGGAATATCCATATAGTCTCGAATGACTGTTCATTAAAGTTTATCTTTAACCCGCTTACTTGGTTTTGCATTTTTCCGGTACGTTCTGGCTTTCTGAAATTGGCAGTTCCGTTTTTATCGATGGCGACCAGTCGCCCAGTTTTTCCTCATAAACTTTACAGGGGCCGGATTGCTGCCAGACGGCGCGCGAGTTATAATCCCAGTCAAGATATTCTGAACCGCCGCCGCCTGTGGTCGTAATAAGGTAGCGATTGCTGACATGACCGATTGCATTGGCCTGCGCCACCGGCGATTTACTATCGCCGCCCGAAGGGTCAACCGGCACCCATCCGACATTGGGAAGATATACTTCGCACCAGCGGTGGAATGTATCATCCTCGGAGGCTAAATCGCCGCGCTGGGTAATCGCGCCCGAGAGCCGCGCCGGTAAACCGGCGGCCCGGCACATCGCGATAAATACGAACGAGTATTCCGAACAAGAGCCTTTACCGGATTCAAGCACCGCGGGGGCTATATTCCATCCGCCGGACAATTCGTAATCGACATGGTCGATAACATAGCGGAATATTTTCCGCATAATCCAATAGGCGTTGGTTTCGTTACCGACAGCGGTTTTAACCGCGTTTTGAATTATTGTTGAGCCCAGGGCGAACTTGACATCGTCGATAAGGTA
>JAAYTW010000394.1 GCA_012517955.1 Candidatus Zixiibacteriota bacterium
GAACCATTAATAATGGGTTCCGTCATAATTCTGCAGACATCGGGATTAAGCGTGCTCAAATCCGCGTCTAAATACAGTATAATATTCTGGCTTGACGCCAACAGCCCGTCCCTCATTGACGCGCCTTTTCCCATTTTTGTGCTGGTTATTACGCTGGCGCCGGCCTTTTTAGCCTCCATGACGGTATTATCGAATGATTTATCATCAACAACAATCACCTCTGTGACGCTTTTGGTGTCAAGAGCTGTCTTGACGACTGTCGCTATGGTATTTTCTTCATTAAGGGCGGGGATTATTACGCTAATCATGTTTTAATCTCCTTCCTAATTCGGTGGCGGCCTTGGCTATGCGCATTTGAACAAACCGGTAATTGGGTAAATCATGAAGGCCATGATATTTGATCTACGAAGAAAATAGCAATAAAACGCGGATGTGTCAATCCTAATCCGATATCAAATGTATGCGAATATATTAGAGCAACGGTTTGCGTTTGGCGAATATAAAGACGCTGAATGGTTACACAAATGATAATTTACCGGAATGATATTCGGTAATTCACAATCTCCGGCACGTTGCCAAGTCGCATGGGCGGGCCCCAGGTGCCGGCCCCCGATGACACATAAAAATGGGTCGAACCGATTAGTTTGTATCCCCAGCTTAATTCGTAAATCAAATTGGTGATATATCCCAAAGGCCAGAGTTGGCCGTAGTGAGTATGACCGGATATCTGCAAATCGATACCGCTTTCGGCGACTTTCTGCAAGGCAAACGGCTGATGGTCTAGCACGATTATCGGGCAGCTTTTATCCACATCGGACATAAGTTCTTCCAGCGACTTTCGACGTTGTCCGCTGATTCGCGACTTTTCGCGGTCATCACGACCGACCAAATAAAAACTATCGGCGATTTTTATTGTGGTATCGCGAAGCATTTTTATTCCGTGGGCTTCAAGATATTCGCAGGCCGCTTGCACGCCGCCGTAATATTCATGATTACCGGTGACAGCATATACACCAAGCGGCGCTTTAATTTTCTTTAGAGATTCGCCGAGATTTTGTCGCATCACCGGTATTGGGTCTTCGTCGATTATATCGCCAGGTAAGAGCACGATATCTGGATTAAGCGCATTGATTTTTTCAACAATTCGGTCAAGCATTTTCCGACCGATAACCGTTCCCAAATGGATATCCGAGGCCGATACAATATTTAAGCTTCGCCAGGCGCCAGCGTCTTTGGGAATCGATAAGGTCAGCGTTTTTACCCGGATATTGCGGGCATTGATATATCCGGTAACCATCGTTATAGCGACGATTACAATTGCGGCTGCCGCGATTAACTGTTTTACAACCGCGTAATTATCGGCGATGATTGAAGGGTAAAACGGCAAAAGGCGATTTATCAATCGGATTATGTCGAGCGCGATTATAATCAAAAGGAAATACAGAATCGCGCCCCACCAGAATGAACCAATCCAAATCAGGATATCGGAAACGAAAACCGGCACGCGGTTTTCCAGCAACCTCCCCGTGAAAAATGTAAGCGCGATAAAAATAAATAAAATCAAATAGTAAGTTCGCAACACCGAATCGCGCGGGATCGCCTGCCAACCCCGTATAAAAATATAATAGTTAAGTAATCCGTAGATTGTCAGGACGATTGCCAGGAAAATTACCATATTCCAATTCTTCATTTTGTAAAAATGTCAGAAGCCTTATTGCTCCTGACATTTAACCCTCATCATTGATACGCGGTTCCTACCGCAAAGTTTAAACCTTTAGGCATAAGCAATCCAGGGATAAGCCGCATAAAACGCCGAACAGCGCACCAGGTCATCAATAGCGCAATATTCATTTGGGGCGTGCGCCAGTTTTTCCTGCCCGGGCCCGAATCCGATTGTCGGGATATTAAACATCCCCATGGTAGCCACGCCGTTGGTGGAAAACGTCCATTTGTCGATTACCGGTTTGGCGTTGAACAATTCACGGTAGGTTTTATCGGCGGCAATCACGAATTTGTGTTTTTCGTCCAGCGCCCAGGTAGGATAGGTTTTCGGCACAGGGTAGCGTGTACCGCGCCAGCTTGGATGGTCGTAATCGGGGATTATGACTTCGGCATTGGCCGCTTTTACTTCCGGTAGTGATTCCAATTCTTTCACGGCGGATTGCGGAGTTTCGCCGGCGGTTAAACGTCTGTCGATATACAACGCGGCCATATCGGCGACCGCGCATAATGAAGGCGAATTGGAACGTACCCGCGATGCCGCCAGCGTACCTTTGCCGAGAAAAGAATCGTAGGCAAGCCGTTCGTTAAGTTTTTCGACAGCGGCGATTATCGGTGCCAGCTTGTAAA
>JAAYTW010000395.1 GCA_012517955.1 Candidatus Zixiibacteriota bacterium
GGATACCCACCCCGCGGCCCGGCGTCTCCGGCGCCCTTGACCGGTATGTAATTCCCCGATGATACTCCGGCCGGCACTTTGACTTTTATCTGCGTGTGTCCTTTAGTCCTGCCATCGCCGGCGCATTCAAGACATGGCTTTTCAATTATTCTGTCGGTTCCCCCGCAATAGGAACACTGCGACACATTTATAAACTGGCCGAAAAGCGACCGACTCACCGTTCGCTGCTCGCCGGTTCCTTTGCAACGCGGGCAGGCCCTATCAGATGTACCCCTCTCGGCTCCCGAACCACCGCAACGTTCACATGACACCAGCCGCTGGACTTTAATCGTCTTTTCAACGCCGGCCGCAATCTCCTCCAGGGTCAATTTCAACACCACCTGAATATCGCGCCCTTTCTGTGGGCCCGATTTCCGCTTCGATGGCGACTCCCCAAAAAAATCCTCGAAACCAAATCCGCCGAAATCCCTCATGAAAGCCCGTAAAGCGTCGCCCAAATCGAATCCAAAATCGCCGAATCCCTGAAATCCCGCGCCGGCCGGCCCCTGATGCCCGTATCTATCGTAGATTTGCCGCTTTTGGGGGTCTTTTAAAACCTCGTAAGCCTCGGCAACTTCCTTGAATTTTTCTTCGGCGGTCTTATCGCCGGGGTTGCGGTCCGGATGATATTTCAAGGCGAGCTGACGGTAGGCTTTCTTTATATCGTCATCGGTGGCGTCCTTGGCAACTCCCAGTATTTCGTAGTAATCTCGTTTTGCCATACTTATACCATCAAAGGAATTAAATATAGGATAGCGTCTATACTATGTCAACCATAGATAGTCTATTTGGTTATTAAAATGGCGGAATCAGAGGACCGCTCAAACCGATCTGAATTTCACTTTCGACTTATCGATATTCTCGAACATCACCAACTGGTCATACGCATCCGAAGGGATATCGTCATACATTCGCTTCTTGGTAACTACAACCACGTGATACTTTTCATGGAATCTTTTCCTGAATATCTGCACCCTCTTCAATCCCCCTTGCGGCGCATAAGACGTGATTGGTTCCACAATAATAGTTTTACCCTTAATCTTCTTTCCAACCAGAATATAGGTCGGCACAAACTTGAACGGCTTCGGGCCGTCGCCATCAATGATAAACGTTTCGGCCTGGTAAGTGTACTCAAGCCCTTGAGCCTCCAACCATTCCCTGATTTTTTCGGTTACTTTGTTCATAGTTATTCCGTTTTTTTGCGAATTCAAGTTGTCTTAAGCCCGTCCGCGGGCAATATAATTTTAACGGAAACGGATACTAATAATATTATATCGAACCAAGAAAACTTCTGTCAACAACGATTTTGCACGTATTGCGCTTCGAACAATCGCTTAACAACTCTTTCGGACATGCTCAACAATTACGTTTATTAAAAGGTTTACTTTATCTTTTATTTATCGTCCATTACCTCGAAATCGGCGTCAACCGCCCCGTCGCCCTTATCTTTTCCCCGCCCGGCCTTAGGCTGTTCCGGCCCGGGTTCTTGGCCGGCTCCGGCCGACCCGCTCGATTCCGTGGCCGTTTTTTTATATAGCTCCTCCGCCAGTTTATGAGACGAATTTATTACTTCTTCCGCCGATTTATTAATCCTTTCCAGATCATCTCCTTTTAA
>JAAYTW010000040.1 GCA_012517955.1 Candidatus Zixiibacteriota bacterium
GCACGGTCTTTCATGTTTCGAAAACCATTTTTGAAAGATAAAATAAAATTCAATACGTAAACGACGGCGAAAATCATAACCCCTAAGGCATAAAGATATCGCAATCCGTTCCTATGGGCGCCATAAACGATTTCGCGGATTGTTTCGCCTGCCGTGAACGTCTTAACTATCCCCCAGGCGCCCGCAGCAAAATCGGCGGCGCTCAATTTGCCCCAAGTCCCCAGATGGCTATAAAATGTCAGCCAGTAATAGAAATCGCCGAAAGTGCGCTGGTCTATTTGGTTCAGTCCAATCAGCAAATACGTTCCCCCAACGATAATTACGGCCGGAATCAACGATAAAACGACTCGTTTTAAAGCCGACTTTTGAGAAAGAACATATATCGTGATTGGGATAAACGCCAATACGGCGATTTGATGAAACAAAACCGCGGCCCCCAGAAAGCCAAATACGTAAAAATACTTGGATAATGTTTCCGGTTTTACCAACAACCAATACAACGACAAAACCATCAAAAACAACGCAGGAAGGTTTACCTCCAAGGATGTCGCGTAGTACCAAAACGAATAAATAAGAGATATCGTTAATGAACCGAAGATTGCTTTGGGAAGGGTCTGGCGGCTTTTCAAAATAAGGAATATCAGGCTTACAGCCGCGGCGGCCAGCAATGAATTAACTATCGATAAAAAACGCAAACAATCCAAGCCGGCAAAACTAAAAATCCGATAAAGCAAATACGAAAAATAGCTATATAAAAGATGGTGGGGGTGGAACAAATCGACTCCGGCGCGGATATCGATTGCGTATGAATAAGAGTCAAATCCTTGATTTTGATTGGGAAGCCAGTTATAAAACGCGAAAACCAATAAAAATAATACGTGATGGGTTTTTATTTTAAACATGATTAGTCATTAGCGCCGATAAGTTCATCCAGCTTATCATATAATATAAGCAACTGTTCTTCCAAATCAGTTTTATTTTGGGTAAGCGTCGCCAGTTTATTCCAATCGCTGGCGTTGGCTGGATTAACGAGCGCTTGTTCTATTTCAGCGAGTTGCCTTTCAGATTCGGCGATTTCGTCCTCAACCTTTTTAATGAGTATCGGATTGGTACGCGTGGATTTTTTCCGAGGTGGATTTTTCTTTTCGGTTTGCTTGACAACAACCGGCGATTCCGTTTGTTCGGCTTTTTTGGCAAGGTAATATGAATAATTCCCCTGATAAGTCGATATGACGCCGTTTTCCAGAACGAACGTTTTTTCCGTCAACCAATCGAGAAAATAACGATCGTGCGAAACGACCAGCAACGTGCCGTCGAATTGGTCAAGGGCTTCTTCGAGCGTTTCCAGCGAAGGGATATCAAGATGATTCGTCGGCTCATCAAGAACCAAAAAATTCGGCTTGGCCGCCATCAACAAAGCCAGAGCCAGCCGGCTTTTCTGTCCCCCCGAAAACGAACTTATGGGGCGAAACACATCCTCGCCCTGAAACAAGAAGGCGCCCAGCATATCCCGCAGTTTGCCATCGGTTAATTCGGGCATGGCCGCGCGCATGATATCAATAGGAGTTTGATATCCGGCGAATTCTGTGCGGTGCTGTCGGAAATAGCCGAGCTTAATATTTTTCCCCATGATAACTGCGCCCTTTTGTGGTTTAAGCGCTCCCGTGGCCAGCTCAAGGACCGTTGTTTTGCCGGTTCCATTTTTGCCCAACAGGCCGACTTTATCGCCCCTTTCAATGGTAAAATTGGCTCCTTTAATAACCGGCAAGTTATCGTAGGCAAAATAAACATTTTCAAAATAACAGACTATGCGATCGGACCGGGAAGCCTCCGCGAATGACAGATTGATTTTCTTTTCCGCGGCGGGAGGTTTTTCCAATCTTTCGAGACGAGACAGCATTTTAATGCGAGATTTTGCCTGATTGGTCTTTTGTCCGGCGATATTTTTCCGGATAAATGCCTCGGTTTTGGCGATAAATTCGCGTTGGCGGTTATAAGCGCGAAGCGAGAGCAAATCGTCTTTTTGGCGAAACTCCAGGTAGGAAGTGAAATTACCGTTGAACGACTTTACTTTCGATGCCCTGATATCCCACACCCGGGTGACGACTTTATCCAAAAAGCGGCGGTCATGCGAAATAATCACAGCCGATGCGGGCGATTCAAGTAAGAAATTTTCGAGAAACTCTATTCCCTCAATATCGAGATGATTGGTTGGTTCATCCAATAACATCAGCTCAGGTTCGGCGATTAAAAGTCGGGATAAAGCGGCTCTGTTCTGCTGGCCTCCCGACAAATTGGCAAGTGGCATGTCGAACATCTGTCGCGGCAACCCCAAACCCCCGGCGATTCTTTCAATTTGAGATTCGACAGAATAAGCGCCGTAGTGGCGAAGCGACTCCAAAATCCCGCCGTAGCGATCTATTTCAGATTTACTGGCGGTGCCATCCGCAATCTTGGCTTCATAGACGGCGGCCTCCTTCTCAAGATTTAAAAGATAACCAACACCTTCTCGAAGATATTCATACAAAGTCAAGCGAGGTGGGATTTCGGGAATCTGTGGCAGATAAGCTATTTTAAGATTTTTCAGACGATCGACAGAACCGGAATCATAAGTGGCCAGACCGTTGATTATTTCCATTAAAGTCGTCTTACCTATGCCATTGGGGCCTATCAATCCTACTTTCTCCCCTTTTCTCAACGCGAGGCTGACATTATCGAGAACCACCATCGAGGGATAAGTTTTGGTAACGTTGGCCAGCGATAGAATAATCATACGGGCAATTTAACTAAACAACTTCCATAAATCAAGCAAGGCGTGAAGATTATGAAATCGATACCGGCATTGACTATTTTAAATGTGTCGAAGCGCCGTTTTGGGAAAGAGAACGACTTTTGTCCGCTGGCGTTAAATCGCGATTATATCCGAGAATAGAATTGAATAAATTAAGGTAACTATCAGAAATTTTATCCCAGTTATAAGTCTCATTTACGCGCCTGAACGCCAGGACGCGATATTGTTCGACAATCGCCGGGTTATCGAGTAGAAATTTCAGCTTCGCGGCAAAATCGGAGATATCGTTTTCTTTGGCGGCGAAACCGGCCTGACCGATAGTCTCAAGATTTTCTGGAATACCGTTCACCAGCACGCAATTGCCCGCCCCCATAGCGGCCACCAGCGCCGGCGATGTACCTTCAAGCATCGAAGCGGTCAAGTAAAGATAAGGATATCTGTTTAATGCCTGATAATCATCGCCATAAACATAACCCAAAAACCTTATGTTATCGCCGGCTGCCTTTTTTAGCGAGGCGACATATTCCGGTTGCTCGGGGGCATCACCGATAATAATAAGCGGCAATCGCGGCCTTAATTGATTATAGGCGGAAATGAGATTATGAACACCTTTTTCCGGCACCAATCTTCCGATAAAAAGCAGGTACTCGCGAGGCTTCAGGCCAAATTTATCGAGCGAGGCGCTACTGATATCATAATTTATTTCAGCGCCGTAAGGAATATATTCGGTGCGGCATTTAAATCTGTCGTGATAATACTGTTGAACGGTTCTGGAATCGCAAATAATCGAATCGGCGGTCTTAGTACAAATAAATTCAGAAAGTTTAAAAAACGCTTTGGCGATATTCCCCCATTTCTGGCGTTTCCATTCGATTCCATCCACCGAAATAACGACCTTTTTTCCAGCAATTTTCAGAATCGGGATAAAAATGGCGTTGGCGGCATTGTACAGATGAACGATTTCGATATCCTTGCGGCATATTATATCGAGGACGCACCTAAATGTGTGGGATAAGGTATCTATTCCTTTTTTATTTATAGAACCGAGCTTTACTAAACTCACTCCCAAATAAGAATCGGAATCGTACGTACAGTTATGCACGCGGCAGTACACAAATACATCATGCTGCCGGGCGAATCTTACTGCTGTCTGTTCGGCGCAAGTTTCGAAACCGCCGTAGTTGGCGGGAATA
>JAAYTW010000041.1 GCA_012517955.1 Candidatus Zixiibacteriota bacterium
ATAGGCCTGACGACATCAGACGGCCTCGATTACGTTTTGGCAAGCCATCAGCATTCGGATCATATTGCAGGCCTTACCGAAGTGATGAATGCTGGTTATGACGTTCACACCAAAGTCTATTATAACGGAAGTAATTATAGCACATCGTATGTAACGGCTTTTCGGAATGCGGCATCGGCCACCACCGCCGGCACCCCGGTGGCCCTGACTCTGGGAACCGTAATCCAGCTTGGCGGGGGAGCTACGGCAACCTGTGTCTGTGCTAACGGTTCGGTCTGGGGGTATGGGGCGGTACCGGGAGCCCAAAGCGACGAGAACGACCGGTCAATTGGATTGCTGATTGAGTATGGCGATTTTGATTATCTTTTCGCCGGCGATTTAGGGGGCGGCGATTCAGACAACGCCTGCACCGGCAGAAGCACCGATCAGGCTAATGTGGAAACTCCCCTGGCGCAAACAATCACTCCTGGCGGAGCGCATCCTCTGTTGACGGCTTTGGGTTTGGAGGTGCTTCACGTCAACCATCACGGAAGTGAGAGTTCCACCAATTCTGATTATTTTAACCTTCTTACACCCAGGTTTGCCTGTATTGCGACCGGTGACGGCCAATCGGATAGTTATATGTTTCCTCGTCGCGATGTTGTAGACAACGTATTGTTAAGCGGCGTTTATTGCATCACGTCCCCCGCGGCAATAGTGCTTCAAAGCGAGGAAGGATACCCCGCAGGGACCCTAACCAGCTACTCTGGATATTGCCTCGGCGATATTGTTTTCAAAACGAATGGACAAAGATTATATCAACTATCAGGCAGTGGGCGCCTTCACGAAGGCCCCGACGAGAGAGCCGCGTTAGGATTACCCAAATATTATGCTCTTGACGAAGACACCAGCGACCATATCGCTCCTGGACCAATAAACACATTAACGGCCACGGGCGGCCCCACCAATACACAAATCACGCTTCGCTGGACCGCCTTAGGTGATGATGGCGCAACCGGTCAGGCGGCTTTATATGATATCCGTTATCGTGCCGGTTCGAATGGGCCAATCGATACGGAAGCGGAATGGAATGCGGCGACAAAGATTACGACAGCTAAATTGCCGAAAACCTCCGGTTCAGCGGAAACACTGGTGGTATCAGGGTTCGTATCCGGGCAGAGTTATTATTTCGCCATGAAAACCACCGACGACGGCTTAAACGTTTCGGCTTTATCGAACAGCCCGTTGGGTACGGCCGGGTCGGCCAGTGGCTATCTCACCGGAACCGTGACGGATATACGCGGATTCGTGTCAGGCGTGATTGTAACCGCAAGCGATGGATTGGGACACATTTATATCGATACAACCGGTTCCAACGGGGCGTTTCTTTTTACTCCGGTAATTGGAACATATAATTTGGCATTTACCCACCCGGCGCATCGCGATACCGTTCAGACCGGAATAGTAATCACCGACGGCGGAATCACCACCGTCAATATGGCAATGGAGCGGCTGAAAGGAAATATCGCTGGTATAATAACCGCCGATGATATCGGCGCGCTGGCTGGCGCTCGAATACAAATTTATAATGGTACTCAAGAGGAAACCTCGGCGGTAAACGGTTATTATAGTATAAGCAATCTAACCGACAGCACATACTCCGTAAAGTTCTCTTATCCAAATTACCGCGACACAATCGTAAATGGGGTGGTCGTTACCCCGAGTGGAACCACGACGTTAAACATGGTCATGCGAAGAGCCTATGGATGGATTTCTGGAATCGTAACCGACTCAGCCGGATCGCCGCTTGCCGACGTTTACGTGGAAATCCAAATCCCGGCACTGCGGGTTGAGCCAGGAGATTCTTTTATTAAGCGCGATTACATAAAACCAGAAAATTCTCTGATATCGGCTGTGGATTCTATTTACACGGATTCGTCCGGTCTGTTTTTGTCGATGGTTGCTCCGGGGAATTATAACATCGACTTTAGTAAACCCCGTTATTTTGATACCACGATAATCGACGTTTCGGCAGCCGCCGGCGATACAACGGAAATATCTTTGAAAATGATTCCGTTCAATTATCCTCCGATAATATGTTCGCAAGCCATCGATACGGCGATTGAACATGACTATTTCAAGTATATGGCAGCGGCAACCGACCAGGATGATTCGACTTTAAACATCGACTTCTTTTTATACGCTTCATGGATGAGCGTTTCCGCCGATACGATTTCCGGCATTCCACCGGAAGGCGCGGTTGACACCACGTTTGGAATAATCGCGTCCGATGGAATGGCTGCCGACACGCTGATGGTTTTCGTTCACGTTGTGGCTATAAATGATCCCCCGGTGATAACATCCACAAACCTCACCTATGCGACCCGCGATTCACTCTACGAATACAGCGCCGGAGCATACGACCCCGAAGGGGAAATTCCGATAATTACGTTCCATGACTATCCGAGCTGGCTTGATACGCATGGAACGGTTATTTCAGGTATCCCGCCATCTACCGCCGTCGACACTACCTTCAGGATAATCGCTTCAGACGGCATTTGGAACGACACGCTGGCTGTCGAGATTATCATATCAATATCGTCCCCATGCCGATATATTCCCGGCGATATAAATTCCGACGGCTTAGTGATGGGAGGCGACGCAACATACGGCGTCAGATTCTTCAAGGGTGTCGGACCTGTTCCTCCCGATAGTTGTTGGCTTGATTCTACCGGTGTTTATCTTTATGTGGCGGGCGATGTCAACGGAAATTGTGAATTCAGAGGGTCTGATATCTCGCGGCTGGTATTGTACTTCAAAGGAACGGCTACAATCGCCAATTGCTATTTTTTCCCGACGCCGCTATTGAAAGCGAAACAAATCAATAGGCACGCGCGTCATTTGGAACATTAAGACGGTAAAAGCAAAGACATTACTTATAAAATATTTTCTCCAGTTACTAATTCTGATTGGGAATCTCTGTTAGGTTTTTCTGTTTATAACCGGTTCTGCTCCGATGGCAGCGATAATCATGCGAATTTAAGCGACCGTATTATCCACTAATAATTTTTAAAATTCGTAAAACGATGTTGACAGTCGGTTCCAGATTATTGTAAATTATGCTGTAAATACAATAATGCATCCACGAACATTAGCAAGAGGTGAGAGAGATGATGCTCGCGAACAAATCAGATTATGCCATCCACGCGATGATGTACATTGCGGCAGTTGATGGTAAGCACTTATGTACCATTACCGAAATCGCCAAAGAGTCCCATATTCCAAGAGAATATGCGGCGAAAATTCTCAAAGAGCTTACAAGACGGGGGCTTATCACGAGCAAGAGAGGTGTTACCGGCGGCTACAAACTGGCCAAATCAAAAAGCCAGATTAATTTTCTTCAGATAGTGGAAACTATGGAGGGGCCTTTGGCCGTGGCCCTATGCAATGTTCCAGAGTCACAGCGCAGCGGAATGCATAAGAAAGGCGCCTGCGCCGCCACGGCGTTTTTCAAGAATTTACAGGAAAAAATCGCCAATGATTTGTCCGGCATGACACTCGATAAGCTGGATTACGCCAAGTTTTACAACATTTGAACGGTTTGGGCCATGGACCGCATGTAATGTCCGCTAAGAATGCATGCGGATTTATAATTAACGGGCAAAACATTTAGAAAAATGCGCGTTAAAATGTAAGCGCTAAAAGTCGCCGATCGTATTTTAATTCCGAATCGGCGATTTTTTATTTCTGATTCCTGGAATAGTATGTATATTGAATTATGACCGGTTTTTTGATTGATAAAATTATAAAATCCAACCGGCGGACACTGGCGATTCAGATTACTCCCCATGGCAAAGTGATTGTAAGAGCGCCGAAAGCGGTATCCTCAAAGGTTATTGATGATTTTATTAGCAGACATGCTGACTGGATTACTAAGAAATTAGATAAGGTAAGGTTATCACTAAAGGCGAATCCGCCAAGAACATTCGCCGACGGCGAGGCGTTTTACTACTTGGGCGAAATTTATAAACTTACAATTGTCGACCGAATGGACCCGTCGATTTCTTTCGACAACGGATTTTATTTGGCAAAAACATCAACAGAACATGCCAGGGAGTTATTTATAAATTGGTACGCGCGACAAGCAGTGAAAATTATCGGCGACAAGGCGAGGTATTACGAATCGATAACCGGTTTGAAGTTCAATCGCCTCAGCATAACCGGCGCCCGGTCGCGATGGGGTTCGTGCGGCGCTAATAACAACATCCGATTCAGCTGGCGTTTGGTGATGGCTCCGCCTGATGTAATTGACTATGTGGTGGTGCATGAATTGGTTCATATCCAAATAAAAAATCATTCCATAGAATTTTGGGATAAAGTGGCCGATATATTTCCTGCCTATCAGCGATGCCGGCAATGGCTCAAAGAAAACGGCAGATATCTTGAAATATAATGCCTTACCCATGGCCGTAAAACTATCGGCCGCTATAACATTTCTGGTTAGTTTCATAACTGATAGTCTTTTAATGTATTAGACTCTTGCCTCATTGTCTTCGACCATATTCGTAAATTTGGTCCATATTAGTTTCAGAATGAAATAATATAATTATCAAAGGCTCTTTTTTGCCGATATACGATGATATAAAGCGGGGTAAAATCCGCGAGGATTGAAATACCGGTAAGGTCGAAAATTATCAATAAAATAATAATAACTCACAACAAGGAGAGGATACAAATGAGAGCCGTCCAAAAACATCGTAATCAATTCACCATGTGGCCATTATTGCTACCGGCCATGTTAGCGATGATTCTGACAGCTTATCAATCGGCCTATGCTTTGACCGATTATGTTTTCATATCGGTTAATGGCGACACCAGCGTCAATGCCATGACTCAGGGGGATTTTATCGGTTTCGGGTGCAATTGCGCGGTCGGAGCAGAGGTTCAATTTGAGTTGTGGTATGATATTAACCACAACGATGTAATCGATTCGAGTACCGATATGAATATCGTCGTTTTCAGGGCCCAGGATGGCCAGCCATTAAATGATGAGGGCTTGCCTGATATCAACCCGGTTGCCGATGGGTGGTATATAACCCCCGAGTTATTGATTGGATTGGCTCCAGGTACGTATGTTATCAGGCTCATGGATCTTAGCGACCAAACGTTTGCCGACTTATCGATAGTAACCTATGCCATGCCCACTCCTCCTAATAAATTTTGCGGGCACATCTCGATACCGGGATATCCGGCTCCCAACATTAATCTGAGCAATATCTGGATACAGGCTGAGCTCCAAGAAGCCGGCGGAATGCAAATGTGGGGCGCGATGACCGACAATATGGGTTATTTCGAAATCTGTATAAACGATTCCGGAACCGGTTTGGAATTCGAAATCAGCCCGATGGATATTCCTGGTTATTTGACGCCGCCTTCCCAGGAACTTACAGCTTCAGGAGCAATCTACGGCGTTGATTTTAACTATGATACTCCTTCTGATAGCTTGTACGGGCAGATTAAAGACGAAAACGACAATCTGATTTTAGCGCCGGTAAATGTTTATTGCCGTCCCATATTCAGCGGGGCAAGCACTAAAAATGTCGATGCCGTAAACGGCAACTATGTCATTTATTTTGGCTCATCCGAGCGGGGCTTGTGGTATGCCGGACTCAGCCGGGAGAATTTGGTCCCGACGTATTTGGTTCCGAGCGGATTTGGGTTCGATAACGATACTAACAGTAGTATCAATTATGATTTTATTTGTCTGACGGCCGATACGGTTTTATACGCCAGGATTACCGAGAATGGCAATAATCCCCAGCATAGATATCTGATTGAGGCCACGTCTAATTTATTGAGTAGTAACACGTACGAACTTTCCGATACGGGAATAAATAACCTGCTTACGCTACACATATCCTCTCAAGACACGAATAACTGGAGCCTGAATGTCGTCACCGGTGATTATAGGTACCCGGTACCTGAAGGGTACATTTTGGAAGGCGGGCAGAGCAACAATCACCATCCCGGAGATACGGCAGACCTGAACTTCATTCATGGCGTCGGTATCACTGACACCGTCAAGTTCGATATCGGCGATCCGACCGTAAGCTGGTATGAAATTTGGATTGGTATATTTGGCGGAAGTTCCAATTATGGAGGCAATCCCAACGATAACGGCGTATTTACGATTTACGCCGATACCGGCACATATTCCATGGTATGTTTCCACAATAATTATCTCTCAATTCCGAATTTTAGAACAATTCATCTAACCGGCGACACCACCGGCGGATTAGGATTCACATTGAATAAAAAGCATTGCCGGATTATGGGAACGCTGGTTAACGCAATTCTGCCGATTCCGTATGATGCTACCGTAGTCGCTCATACGGGCGATGGTAACAACGGATACGTAAGCTCAGCTTCGGTTGATAGAAATACCGGCACTTTTGAGCTCGATGTCTGCGACGGCACCTGGATAATCGATCCGCCATTTCTTCCAAATCGAATTCAGCCAACGGCACCCGTTGTTTTGGTGAGTGAAATACCGGATACTCTGAAAACATTAGATATAGTTTATACAGTATTGGGTATAGATAACGCCGACCAGTTGCCGGCCAATTTCGCCCTTTTACAAAATTATCCAAACCCATTTAATTCCAGCACCGTGATTGATTTCGTAATACCGACCCAAACGCATGTGACTCTCGATATCGTGAATATTCTCGGGCAAACTATCCGCACACTAGTCAATAGTGACGAACCGGCCGGAAATTATAGGGCGATTTGGGATGGTATGGATGACCATGGACAAATGGCCGCCTCCGGGATTTACCTGTATAGAATAAAGGCCGGCGATTATAACCAAACGCGCAAGATGATTTTAGTAAAATAACCTGTTAATTTGATATAATGCGGCGATTCCCCCGGGGATCGCCGCTTTTTTTTGAGAAATGAGCCTCCGTCAAATCGTTTTATTTTGCACTAAATCGATAAACTTTATCATGTTGGCGGCGACATACATTTTATAAATGTACTTTTCTCCGGCGAGAATTGAATTCAAATTATCAACCGAGATTAAAGACCCGATTTGTTTATTATGATTCGCGAGATCTTTAATATGGTCTCTGACTTCATCTACATAACCATACTCTTCACGTTTACGAATGATGCCGACCGGATTTCTCAACAGCCGCAAAACAACGAGTAGATTCTTCCTTAACATTTCGTTCCGAGTGGCATGCCCTCTAACATACAGGTAATACGATAATAATGGAGAATCCAGGGGGATTCCGAAGTTGGCGTATTTGATTTTAACGCTGTATTTATCGAGAGAACGGAGCAATTCTATGTAAATTTTCCAATTGGCAAGGTAACTGTTTTTTATCTTAAATGCGTACGGCGCGTATTTAATTCCATAATGCGGGGCCAGCGGCCAGAAAAACAACCTGACTTTGTCCTGATTTTCCATAGTAAATTTGAAGGAACGTTCCCAGATAAAAAATCTATCGATTTTATGCGTGTTGTCCGTTTCGGGATATCCCGAATAATAATCGCACAAATAATCGAAGATTTCCCTCGGTTTTTTTCCAAAAAGCGCCGCGGCTTCACCGATAGAATAAGCGCTTAAACTGTTTTTAGCGAAAATCATATTGACGAAATAGGGAATCGATTTAATGGGTCGGCCGCTGTATCGAGGCGCAGTCGTATAATTTCCTTCATCGCCGACATAATATACTATGGCTCTGCCGAATTCCCTTTCGGTAATCTCCATAGAATTCAAAGTCGAACCCATTGTTCCCATTAATCCGGAGCCGTCTTTTAGAAAGACCAACCTATCGACATCGGGAATGTTCTCGGCGACAAGCCTGAAGGTTTTGTTCTTTATCTTATAAGCGTTTACCAATTGTTTGACCACCGGGACATCTCTTCCCAACTGATTATAATAGTCGTTAAAAGTAATTGTCTCGAATTCGATACCCGTTTTTAACAATCCCATCAGATTTGTTCTGGAATCAAGCCCCCCGCTTAATGATAAAATATGTTTCTTGTCTTTAAATCGGGCCGCCCTCGTCGAAACCGAATCAATAAATAAATCATGCAAATCGGCAACATAATTCATCGCTGGTTTATCCTCCCAGCGATCGTCGAAATTGTATTGGAACAAAATCTTCTTTTCGACCTGGCCCTTCGCATAATCGACCGTGAACATCGTGTAGGGCAGCAGGCGAGTGACATTTTTAAAAACGGTATGGTCTCCCAACGGAGCCGAATAAAGAAAATACTCAATCAATCCCCATTCTGAAAATTCGATTTCGGGAACGCACCCTCGCAGGAATTTCATCGAACGACCGACAACGAACCGGTTTTTATCGTAATAACAATAGGCGGGTAACCGGCCCATGGCATCGTTAAAAACCAATATCGTTGAAATCGCAGGATCAACATAATAAATGATGAACTCACCGTCGGTATCTCTTATGAAATTCGTCAGCAAGTTGATTTCTTTGCTGTTCTGGACTATTTTCGGCAAAATATCCGTCAGTTCCGCCTTTATTTTTTCATCTGATTTGTTATATATGGCCCCTTCAATAACCAAAAATCTATCGCCCAAGCGGATTTTTATGTGAGGATAAGCCTCGTATCCTGAAAAATATACTCCGACATTGGGGTTACTATAAAGACTCATATGCGAATAAGTGGAATCATAATCCATTTTACATAAGGCGTTTTCGATTAACTTTTGTCTGGCATCGAGTTTCGAGTTGAAATCAACAATTACATTCAGACCAGGCATTTACTTAGCTCCTTTGCCTTGAACCTGCCGAAAATGTTTTTCATTGTATTGCCCGGCACAACAAATAATACGGGCCTCTTGGCGGTAATCATTGCCAATTGTCATCAAAATGTCAACCTCGATAAGTGATTTTTTTAAAATAAACCAACACTTAATAACCCCTTGGTTGATTTTAGGGTTTCGTCAAAATATATAAAAAACCCGTATACCGCCACATTTGGCGCTGGATTCTCATATTTGCACCGACAACCCCTTTTGCTCCGGCATTTACATACACCGGCTGTTGCGATTCAGCCGGTTCGCTTGAAAATCCTCTCTTCTCGCAGCTCCTTTCTCTATTTATAGACTCACCTCCCCGGCTTGACTGAAGACAACACTTCTTAAAGCTTTATGCTGACTGAACCTCATTGGGAAAAAGATATTTACTGTCTTCTACAAATAGCGGTTTTCCGAGCCGCCATGGGATACAATATCCAAACGTGGGACATTCACAAAAAGGCGGTCCAATCTGGATCGCCTTTTTGACCAGGATATCTCCGCGGATTGCTATTAGGGCACCGGGAAGAAGTGGCAATAGCTTAAAATCGCTATACCTTTGAAATAGGCCACCAATCGAGTGATATCCGCCCCTCTGAATTCGCAATTGCCGTTCACGTCGCCGGCCACATATAGATAAGTGCCGGTTGAATCCATGAAGCAACTATCCGGGGGTTGCGGGCCGAGGGATTTAAAATAGCGGACTCCATAGGTAACGTCGGAGCCCAACCTTAGACCATCTCCATTAATATCGCCCGGCAGGTAAGGTGGGCAGGTTGAAGGAGGAATCGTATCGCCGGTAATCACGAACGCCATATCCAAAGGGGTTTGCATCATAGGATCAAATAAAGGTTCCCAATTAGTCAGTCCGGTCGACCAAACGGCAAAATCGTTCCAGTGATCCATGGATGTTTTCCAGCCCCACATAGTCATTGGATTGGCCATAATAGCCGTAATACTCAGCCAGTAAACGGTGCCCGCGGTCTGATGAAACCAGAGCGATTCAGGTAAAAAAATGTTGTACTGAAAGTATTCGACATGATCTCCCGGAATAACTTCGTTCGTACTGGGATTATACCATCCCTGGGGCAAGAACGGAGGATATGGGCGGAATATGAAATTCTGAATGTAATGTTGCCAGAGAGGTTGACCGGGATGACTATACGGCGGAGCGGGCACATCGCTGTAAATCCCGATTATGAATCCCTGAATAATATCGACCTGACCATGCATCCAAGAGCCCCAAAAATGTATGTCTTTTACCCATCCTGTCTCCGTGCACATCCAATCGTCGGCTACGGTAATTGGAGGATATTGAATATTTTGCGACGCGGCCACATCCCAACCGTTCACACCGGGCATCTGCGGATAATGCATTTTAAAAGCATCACCCGGATTCCAATCACCGAACACAAAGCAGGTGGAGAAAAAAACTAATACTATCAAAAAAGGCGGCATTAACTGATTTGTTTTCATAGAGACCCCTTTTTTCGATATTAAATAGTTACCTGTCTTTTCCGGTAGGCAAAACCCAAAACCGAAAAAGTTTCCGTATCCGGCCCAAACGACTTATAAAGCCGGCTATCCATTAAACCGCCGTTGTTCCGGTTCCGTGACCTGATTTCCCTTTAAAATTCCCGGATTTCCCCGGCGGCGGCGAATGAACAAAGAAAATAAAAACCAATAAAAAGCGCCGTGATATTCAATATAACAAATACCCTATGTTGTTTAATTTATATTGTTATAACTAAAGTTTGTCAAGTTAATTTTAGATTTCGACTTATCTTGGTAAATCAATCCGTTTTTCTCATTGACAAGCGGCCGGCCAGCCGGCTATTTGGAGCATGGCCGTGACTGTAGCGACTTTCGATTTGGATCATACGCTGGTAAAAAGGCGTACGCCCGACACCGACACTCTTAAAATTATGTCCATCAACCATTCTCTTGAGGTGCTTTTCGGATTTAAAAATATCCACTATATGAAACAAATAGGTCCGGAATTATACGGCATGACTGACCGTTCGATAATGCGGCAAGTGTTGATGAATCTTGGACTAACGACCAGCGAAATCGACAGCCGGATTGATGAGCTTTTCGCCGAGATATTTTCTTTTTTCGAACGGAATCTACGATCGCATCGCAACGATGAATATATCGCCTTGCCGGGAACACAAATGTTTTTAGAAAAATTGCGGGCTTTAGGGGTAAGATGCGGGATTGCCACGGGCAATTACCGGATTTTTTCGCGCTGGAAACTCGATAGCGTCGGCTTAACGGAATATTTCGATTTCGGCGGATATGGCGAGGATGGAGACGAAAGGTCACAGATAATAAAAGCGGCTCTTAATCGGTCGGGAATAAAATCGGACGATATTGGTTGCCATTTCGGCGATACAAAATCAGATATCGAATCGGCCAGAGCCAACGGAATGCTGGCCGTCGCCATTTCGGTTAGAGCCGGCGGTAAATTTCCATCGGAAGATTTGGCCGCCGCCGGGCCGGATTTGGTGCTGGAATCATATCACGATTTCGATAAGGTTGCTGAACTATTTTCGCGGTATGAATAGCGCGGGTCGAATTCGCATAGGTTTGATAAGTAATAGCTCTCGAGAGTCTTTTCCGATGGGGAGTAAGCGTATTCCCCTGCGGTTTTGTATTGCACTAAATCGTGAAAACCGTTTGCAAATGGTCCTAAATACCGTATACTAATTAATCTTGAATAATGTATTGATGATGAATACCGACATTGCCCAACAAGAAACGGTCCAAGACGTAAGCATAAAAAGCAAACTTCTGCGTCCCGGTAATCTAATCGCGTTGCTGGTGGCGGTTTTCGTTATCTATATATTTCTGAGGAGATTTCATTTCGCCGAAGCTATAACCATTATCGGCAAAGCGGATATTTGGTTGTTTATAGCTGCCGTATTTGTTTTTTACGTATCCCTACCGCTACGGGGACATCGCTGGAAAATCCTGCTTGCCGGTTCGAATATCGATTTACCTCAATGGGACCTAACCCGCTATTATTTTCTGGCCTGGTTTGCCAATTGTATTCTTCCAGCAAGGATAGGTGATGTTTATCGTGCATATCTTCTAAAGAAAAATAATCAAATTTCGGTTTCTCTTTCGCTGGGGGTTTTATTTTCCGAAAAAATATTCGATTTGGCATCGACCGCAATTCTGGTAATGGCTGGCGGCTTATTTTATTTCGATAAAATCGCCGACCCGCATTTGCGGGCGATTATTATCGATGGGCTTTGGATAGTTGGAATCCTGGTCGTTATATTTACTATATTATCCTGGCGGTCGGGAATCCTAAAAAAAATTTTACCGGTTCGTTTCCTGCATATTTATGAGCTATTCAGCCGTGGCCTATTCAGAACACCACGCTTGATTCCGCTGGTTGGTGTCGAAAGTTTCATGATTTGGCTCACTGAGGCCGGTAGATTGTTTTTTGTGGCCTGGGCCCTGGGATTACGTATCGATTTTATGCTGGCGGTATTCATATCGCAGGCATCGCTTATATTGATGACTCTACCTTTAACCCCGGCCGGTTTGGGATTGGTGGAATTGCTGATGCTTACGCTTCTAGGGCAGACCGGCTTATCGGGAGATATGGCCGCGGCGGTCGTTATCGGAGATAGGTTGATTAGTTTTTGGTCATTGATTATATTCGGGGGAATACATTACCTTTTATCGTCGAGGAGCCGATGAGTAATTTATTAGTTTGTATTCCGACTTACAACGAAAAGGACAACATCCAGAGTATTATAGACACGGTGTTGGCCCAGGGAGATGACATCGAGATTTTGATTATCGATGATAATTCGCCGGATGGAACCGCCGCTATTGTCGAAAAAATCATGGCCGCCAATAAGCGGGTGCATATTCTCAAACGTCCCGGTAAGATGGGCTTGGGGACTGCTTATATCGATGGATTCCGCTATGGCCTGAATTTGCCCAACATAGGTTATCTAATGGAGATGGACGCTGATTTTTCCCATAATCCTGCCTATATCAAGTCGTTCAAAGAAGCAATCCAGCATAACGATTTGGTTATAGGGTCGCGCTACAGCAACGGAATCAGTATCGTCAATTGGCCTATGTCGCGGCTGTTGTTATCTTATTTCGCATCGATGTATGTTCGAGTGGTTACCGGTATGCCGGTGATGGATCCTACGGGCGGCTTTAAGTGTTTCCGGCGCAAGGTGTTGGAATCGATTCGACTGGAGATGATAAAATCGAACGGCTATTGTTTCCAGATTGAAATGAATTTCTACGCCTGGCGGGCCGGCCATAAAATCAAAGAAATACCGATTATTTTTATCGACCGCCGGGCGGGCACATCGAAGATGTCGAAACATATTGTATTTGAGGCGATTTTCGGCGTCTGGCGGTTATTCTTTATTAAATTATTCAGGCGCGACAGAAAAGTAATCAAGCAACCCGTTTCATGATATGGCTGAAATGGCGATTAAGTTTCCCAAGCGCTTCAACCAGGCAATCTGGCTATACACACTATTAACGATATTTTATCTGCCTGTTTTAATAGACCTGGTTAAGGATTGGTATGACGATCCGAATTATTCACATGGCTTTTTAATTATCCCGATTGCGCTGTATATTTTTATCAAGTTCCACAAACAATTATCCTTTCCCGAAAAAACAAATATCTGGGGTATCGCCATCCTTTTATTCGGTTTAGCGATACTGGTTTTGGGAAGCGCGGCCACCGAATTTTTTACGGTGCGGATTTCATTCGTTATCTGTGTTGTGGGTATCGGCCTTTCGATTCTCGGTTGGGCGAATTTCAAACAAACCTGGTTCGTATTTTTTCTACTTATATTTATGATTCCAATCCCCGGTATTATTTACTATTCGGCAACTATACCGATGCAATTGCTTTCAAGCAAAGCAGCTCACGGACTGCTTCAATTAGCGGGAATTCCGGCAACCAGGGCTGGCAATATCATTAACCTTCCCAACTATAGCCTGGAGGTGGCCGAGGCTTGCAGCGGTTTACGGTCTCTGGTAACGCTTCTGGCCTTAGGAGCAATCTACGCGCGGTTCACCCTAAACGGGGTCTGGCGGCCGATATTGATATTTATAGCGACTATACCGATAGCGATATGCGCCAATATATTCAGGATATTTATCACAGGTTTAGGCGCCCATCTAATCAGCCCTAAAATAGCTGATAATTTTCTTCATGAGGTATCCGGAATCATGGTATTTTTGGTGGCCTTGGGATTAATGATTATTCTTGGGAAATTACTTAAATGGACCGCAAGGCAATCATCATAATGAGCGCCGCCATTATTCTGGCTGGGCTGTTCAGCTGGTATTTGCGATGGGTCGAAATAAAACCATCAGGCGAAATTGATTTTGGTGTTATTCCGCTTTCAGATGGCGATTGGTCGGGGCAGGTCAAAGAATTAAGCAAAGAGGAAACGGAGATACTTCGGGCAAACCGGACATTTTCGGCGACTTATCGGACCCCCACCAGCACTGAGGTTGATGTATTCATCGCTTATTTCACCTCGCAAAAATACGGTTCGTCGATTCATTCCCCGCGCAATTGCCTTCCAGGAAGCGGTTGGATAATCGGCTCCATTAAAAAGACGCCTTGGACATTGGAAAGCCGGAGCTTTATTATCAATAAAATGATTATCTGGCGTGAGGGGCGGCGTTTTATGGTATATTATTGGTATCTGACCCGCAACGGGGAGATAGACAGCGAATTGGGGTTAAAATTCGATTTGATAAAAAATTCGTTGTTGGGAAAGGCGACCGATGGCGCTTTAATAAGGATTACGGCGCCTTTGGGAGCGGGTTTGAGCGATAATCCGGATATCCAGTGGTTCGTAAAAAAATTTATAAAATATATATATAGCTCCTTGCCCTTGCGGGCATAAAACTATATATTTACGGCAATATGCGTAATTAGGATGGCAAAGGAGTGTAATGATGAAAAAAGCTTTAATCTGCGCCTTTATGTTGTTATTCACTTTCTCGCTGGGGATTGCCGCCGATTTTTGGCATATCAAAGTGGCTCCCCAGGGAATAATGGCGATTCCACAAGACGGCAACGGAGCAGGATTCGGTACGGGCGTCAGGATTCAATTCGGATATCCCCAGGGGAATTATGATTTCGGATTTGAAATCTACAAATGGTGGCGAGGATATAAGGTTTTCGATCCGTTCATGAAAGATAAATCGGATCAGGATTTAATTAGAATTGACGGTAGTCCCAATATCGCTGACACTGTTCATCAGCAGGAAGCGCAGTATGATGACAACGGGTTAGCAGTAGCATTCAATGGTAAATATAGATTCCTGAATCTTTCCGATAACCATGGGATTTATGGTGGAAGCGGCATTGGGTTATATATGATCCAGGTTAAACGAGACGAAACCCGCCAGAATAATCGCACCGGTTATTGGCAAATTATGTACGCCGATTATTACCTCGAAACCAAAGCGCAAGTGCCGGTATTTATCGGCTTGGAAGGCGCCATACCGCTGGGAGCCCCGAATAAGTTATCTTACTATCTGGAAGGCAGGGTAACATATATAATGAATTGGGATAGATGGGATGATCCGATGGAATTAGGAGCGGGATTGGGAATTCGCTACAATTTCTAATCCGATATAATATCTGAAAATTATTAAACCGTCGGGTTTGGTATCCGACGGTTTTTTAATGGCCCTACTACTGTGCGAATGCCAGTTATGGCTTTTATTTCCTGTTTCCAAATATCTATTGTTTTCCCCGCGTAAAATGCGTATGATAATCTATAATATAAACGGTTCGGGGTGGATTATTATTAAGGAGATGCGGCAGTGACAGGTGAAAGCGGGATTCGAAATCACGCGGCGGCGATATTAGTGATATTGGCGGCATGGCTGACGCTGATAAATTGCGGCTCTGAGAAACAAATCAATCCACCGGTGGCGAAGGTTATTCCCAAAGTCGATACGCTTTTCGGCGATGTGCGAGTCGATAATTATTACTGGCTTCGCGATAAAACCAATCCGGAGGTCATCGATTATATTAAAGCCGAAAACGCCTATACCGAGGCAATCATGGCATCGACCAAGGGACTTCAGGATAAGCTTTATAAAGAGATGGTCGGGAGGCTTCAGGAAAGCGACACGACCGCCCCGATAAAAAACGGCGGCTACTATTATTATTCGCGCACAGTGAAGGGCAAGCAATATCCAATTTATTGTCGTAAGAAAGGAAACCTGGCCGCCAAGGAAGAAATATTGATTGATTTAAATGAAATCGCAAATGGGCACAAATATCTTGATCTCGGGTCGACCAAGATAAGTCCCAATCAACAGCTATATGCCTATACAATCGATACTGCGGGTTCGGAGGATTACTCGGTTTATATCAAGGACTTAGTAACCGGCAGATTATATGATGATATAGTGCCGCATGCCTGCGCCAATGTCGAATGGGCCAACGACAACCAGACTTTTTTCTATGTCACGATGGATGAAACGATGCGGCCGTACAGATTATATCGGCATAATCTGGGCAGCGACTATTCAACCGACCCGCTTCTGTTCGAAGAAAAAGACCTGGCTTTCTATCTGAATTTATCAAAAAGCCGCAATAAAGAATATATCTTAATAAACCTGGAAAGCAATTCCACCAACGAAATCTGGTATCTTAACGCCGATAATATCGAGAGGCAATTCAAGCTGTTTTTCCCTCGCAAATCGCAGATCAAATATTATATAGATTTTCAGCCTGACCAGTTTTATATCCTCACCAATGAGAACGCGCCTAATTATAAAGTCGAGTGGGGACGTTTTACCGAAGGGGGAACCATAACCCGAAACGAATTGATTTCGGAAAACCCACGGTCAATTATTGAAGGGATGTCGGCATTCGCCCAATATCTGGTCCTGCATGAACGAATTTACGGCGTGCCTCAAATTCGCGTAATTGAAGGTTTCTACGAGAGATCGACATATGTGAAGCTGCCCGAACAATCATATTCGATCTGGCCGGTGGAAAATCCCGACTACGATGCGACAACGTACAGATTCAATTACAGCTCGATGATAATGCCCGCGACCGTATTCGAATATGATATGAAGTACGATTCGCTGAAAGTCATCAAACAACGGTATGTTCCCGGATATAACCCCAAAAAATACGAATCACAGCGTATTTTCGTCAAAAACGGCGATAGCGTATTCATTCCGATAACCCTTATTTACAAACAATCGGGTTTCAAAAAAGACGGTAAAAACCCGGCTCTTCTGGAAACTTATGGAGCATATGGAATAGCAACCGACGCCGAGTTTTCATCGAACAGGTTAAGTCTGCTTGATAGAGGCTTTATCTATGCTATTGCCCAGGTACGCGGCGGCAACGAAATGGGCAGGTCCTGGTACGAACAGGGTCGGCTTCTAAATAAAAAGCATTCGTTCGAAGACTTGATTGCGGCGGCGGAATATTTAATCAGGAGTAAATACACATCGCAGGAACATCTGATTATTACCGGAGCCAGCGCCGGCGGCTTAGTTATGGGCGCGGTTACCAATATGCGGCCGGATTTGTTCAAAGCGGTCGTGGCCGAAGTTCCGTTCGTGGACGCGCTTAACACGATGCTGGA
>JAAYTW010000396.1 GCA_012517955.1 Candidatus Zixiibacteriota bacterium
CGGTGGATGTTTGGCCATGTTGATTTCCGGTATCGCCGGCGGAAGAGCCAGTTTGTCGGCCGGAAGCGTCTTCATGACAATATTCAATACCGTTCTAATCCCCATTCAAGCAACGATCTTTTCGCTTTTGGCGTTCTTTATCGCCAGCGCCGCCTATCGCGCTTTTAGGGCCCGTTCGGTTCTGGCAACGATTTTGTTGTTGACCGCATTTATCGTGATGTTTCGATTTATGCCGCTGGGACCCATTTCTACGATTAACTTAAGCGCAGTGTCCTGGATTCTCTCCGTACCAAACATGGCAGCCAAAAGGGCTATCTATATGGGTATCGCTTTAGGCGCTACCGCTACGGCTATCAAGATTATACTCGGCATCGAACGAACTTACATGGGCAGAGATTAGGAAGGAGATGGCGATGACGTTTTTAGAAAAAATGATGCTTGTCGACCGTCGCTGGATTTATCTTGCCATTGGTTTGGCGGTTATATTGCCGGCTATCGCTTCGTTCGATGTGCCCGTATCGGTATCGCCCGAGGTCAGGAAGATACACACATTCATCGAAAATATCCAGCCGGGCGAATACCTATTTCTGGCCATGGACTATGATCCAACCACGATCGGCGAATTGAATCCTATGGCCGAGGCCATTCTCAGACACGCCTTTTCCCGCGACGTTAAAGTGGTAATAGTGACTTTAGCTCAATTCGGACCCGGCATGGTGGAACAGGTAACCAGCCGTTTGGCCGCTCAATATAATAAGACACGCGGTGTCGATTATGTTTTCCTTGGGTATCGCCCTTATCCGGCCCTGACCATACTGGCAATGGGCGTTGATTTCCGCGTTCCTTTTCCAGTCGATTATTACGGTAACCCGCTTGATTCTCTGCCGATGATGCGTGGCATTAAAAATTTCGACAATGTAAAAGGGGTAATCGATCTGACCGCCGGCAATACGGCCGATATGTGGCTGGTCGATGGTAATGGGCGTTATAATTTCCCTCTGGCTATTGGTATCACCGGTGTTATGGCCGCCGATTACTATCAATATTTACAGTCGGGCCAGTTGTTTGGAATTATCCCAGGAGTCAAAGGGGCGGCCGAATATGAAGAATTGATAGGTACTCATGGCGAAGGTAAAACTCAACAGGCCTATCAGGTGGTGGCGCACGCTATCATTATCTTGTTCATAATACTCTCAAATATCGCCTATTTCGCTACACGAAAAACCAAGCGGCAGATAGGAGGTGCCTCATGACGACATCTCAAATCATTCTACAGGGCATCGCGGCGTTTTTGACGCTTTGCATTTTCAGTTTCTTGTACAAGGATAACCCCTTCTATAAATTCGCCGAAAGACTGGTCGCCGGCGTGGCTACCGGTTACTGGACGATGTTGCTCTTCTACACTAATTTCACCGATAAGGTTCTTACACCGATATTTGTCAATGGCCAATTGGTGTATATAATACCGGCATTTCTTGGAGTGCTCATGTGGACAAGATTTTCCAAGAAATTCTCCTGGCTGTCGCGCTATTCGATTGCATTCTATATAGGAATATCATCGGGAGTGGCGATACCGGTTTCGTTATATACATATCTGTTCAAGCAGCTTGAGGCTACAATCCGAACCCCCATTTCGCTGAGCGTGGCCGGATTGAATATGTTTTTAATCGTGATAGCGGTTTTATCGGCTCTAATCTATTTCTTCTTTTCAACCGCTCATAAAGGCGTATTCGGAGCCGCCTCCCGACTTGGTATATATGTTATCATGATTGGATTCGGCGCCGGATTCGGCTTGACCGTGATGGGCCGCGTGGCCCTGCTCGTTCAGCGCATCATTTTCCTAAAGGGATATATTCTGGGTATTTTCGGCGGATAACACTTTTCGGGGATAGGATAACCAGCTTATCCTATCCCCTTTGAAATCCAAATGGGGGTCGGCATCATCCCATAACATTATTTATGAAATCGCATTTTTACATAGGTTTAGGTTAGCGGCGTGTATGGTTTATTTTGCGTCACGCCCGCCGCAAAATCGCCGCCCGATAACCCAAGAAAAACGCAAAATTAAGCGTATCATTTACCTTGACTTTCTTGATTGGCTAAACGATAATAAAGGCTGTTTTGAATAGATTTTAGAGGACCTTAGGGTCTGGACCGTGGTACCCGGAGAAAATAATGAGCCTTTTTAAAAAATGCAGAAATTTTACGGCGGCTAAGGAAGTTGAAAAAGCCGGTTATTATCCTTACTTTCGAGCGATTTCATCCGGTTCCGATAATGAAGTAATAATCGAGGGCCGTAAAGTAATCATGATTGGTTCCAATAATTATCTGGGCCTGACCAACCATCCAAAAGTAATCGAACGGATACATCAAGCGGTTGATAAATACGGTTCCAGTTGTACGGGGTCACGTTTCCTTAATGGCACACTTGATATCCATGTTGAACTTGAAGAAAAATTAGCCCAATTCATGCAAACTGAGGCGGCCCTGGTCTATTCAACAGGATTTCAAACCAATCTCGGCGCCATTTCGACCATTGTCGGGAAATCGGATTATATCTTGGCCGACCGCTCCGATCATGCTTCAATTGTCGATGGTTGCCGCCTTTCGTTCGGCCATACGATAAAATATAAACATAACGACATGGACGACCTCGAGCGGGTTTTACGTAAAATTCCTAAAGAGGCCGGTAAGCTTATCGTAACCGATGGCGTGTTTTCGATGGAGGGGGATATCGTTAATTTACCCAGATTGGTCGAGTTGGCCGGTATTTACGACGCGCAAATACTGGTCGATGATGCTCACTCTATCGGCGTTTTGGGCGAGCATGGCCGGGGAACCGCTGAACATTTCCATCTTCAGGATAAAGTCGATATGGTGATGGGGACATTCTCGAAATCTTTCGCCTCAATCGGCGGGTATATCGCCGCCAGCGAGGATGTAATCCACTATATTAAGCATTTTTCTCGTCCCCTGATATTCTCCGCCTCCCCGCCGCCGGCGGCCGTGGCCGCGGTATTGGCTTCTCTGGAAATAATCGAAAACGAACCGGAACGCCGTATCCGTTTGTGGGAAATCACCAACAGGATGCATCGGGAATACAAGGCGATGGGTTTTAATTTGGGGACTACCCAAACTCCGATTATCCCGATTTATATAGGTGATGACCAGAAAACATTTATGTTCTGGAAAGAGCTTACCGATGCCGGTTTATTTACAAATCCGATAGTCTCTCCCGCCGTTCCTCCGGGGCAAGCCCTGATACGCACCAGCTATACCGCCAACCATACCGATGAGCAAATGGATAGGGTCCTTGACATTTTCTATAAGGTCGGGAAAAAACTTGGCATTATTTAAAGTCTGAAATTTGAACGTTTATTCAATCAAAGAAGCCCTTGATAAGGCGGATATCAACGATTTTATAAAAGTGCCGTTTAATATTTATCGCGGCGATAAATATTGGGTGCCGCAATTAATTTCGGAAAGCCGCAAAATTTTCGACAGAAATATCAATCCATTTTTTCTTCATTCCCAGGCAAGGTTTTTCGTGGCATATCAAAATAAGAAACCTATCGCCAGGATTGCCGGAATAATCAACAATCGCCACAATCAAACGCACAACGAAAAAATCGGTTTTTTTGGTTTTTTTGAATGCCCCAACGATAGCGGCTTGGCCAAGGAGCTATTTGATTCCGCCGCTTCCTACTTGAAAGCGGCCGGACTTACCGCCATGCGCGGCCCGGCCAATTATTCTTCTAACGATGATTGGGGATTTTTGGCTGAGGGATTCGACCGTTCGCCGGTTTTTCAGATGCCCTATAATCCTCCATATTATCTTGAACTGGCCGAAAATTACGGTTTTACCAAATGCAAAGATTTACTGGCTTATTGGATTGACAACACAATTCCCCTGCCGGAAAAAGCCATAAAAATCGCGGAAACCATTCGCAAAAAAGAAAATATTTTAGTTCGCCGGGTTGATTTAAAGCAAATTGAACGTGAACTGCGTTATGTCCGTCAGATTTATAATGCCGCTTGGAGTAAAAATTGGGGATTCGTGCCGCTTACCGAGGAAGAACTTATGCACACAGCCAATGACCTTCGTAAAATCCTCGATCCCAACCTCGTTTTCTTGGCTTTTGTTCATGATGAGCCGGCTGGAATGTCCTTATCGATGCCCGATTACAACATTGTTTTCAAAAAGATGAAAGGTCGTCTTTACCCCTTCGGCGTTTTCAAGTTTCTCTGGCACACCAAAATCGCCCATAGTATCAAGGGAGCCCGAATTATGGCGATGGGTATCGTTCCCAAATTTCAAAAATTAGGCCTGGATACTATTTTTTACCTTGATACTTATCGCAACGGTATCGCCGGCGGGTATTATTGGGGCGAAATGTCGTGGATACTGGAAGATAATCTGATGATGAACCGGGCGGCTCGGATGATGGGGGCCAAGCCGTATAAACGATATCGTCTTTACGAAAAGCCTCTATAATTTCGTTCGTATCAATCGACTATTGTGACAACATAAATATATTCAAAAGGCTCATTGCCTGTATTGATTACATTATGTTTGGTATTCGGCGGGTTGTAAGCCACCTGACCTTCGCCGAATTTCATTCTGCCCAAACCCTCCGCCTCAATTTCGCCGTTTCCCGATAATGCTATCACCAATTCTTCATAATTGTTCGTGGAATGTTCGCCCACCGATTCCCCCGGTTGCAGAATCACATGCCCGGAACGAAGTTTATAGCTTTTATCATCTTTTAAAATTGAGAAATACTTTGAATCTGATTTCGGTAAAGCCGTAACAAAGGCAGACGGCTTTATTTCTGACCCTATACCATCGTTTTGGTTCATCTCTTGTTCCTTTCATTTTGTCAAATATCAAACATAATAAAATGGCGCCGCCGGTATAAGCAACGCCATTTTTCAAGTCATCTTTTTGTATTATTTACTTAATTGCCGAATCCTCCGGCAAGCGACGAGTCGTAAATTTGAATCTGCTTAAGAATAAGGGGATATTAGCGTTGGTGATAGTTTGTCCCCCTTGAAGATTAAGCATGTCATCCCACTGATCATTGTTGTTCGCGTCATAGTAACCCAATGGTTCGTCGTTGTCTATTGATCCGTCATTATCAAGGTCATCCCAGGCTTCGATATATGCCTCTAATGTGCCATTGAGCTGGAATTGCATTGTGTAGGCGCCGCTTGTAGACGCCGGTGTCGGGAGAATGCCATAGATATACACGCTGTGCGATGTATCCAGGAATGCGTATGGATGAGTTAAAGTGTGACCCGCCCAGGTAATTGTCCCGGAAATAGTGATTACGTTCGATAGCAGTTGCTCAATCGTTCCAATAAAATCATTCAGGAAACCCGCCCATCCTACCTGAGCAAAAGCCAACCGGCCGTAATTCGTTTCCTCATACATGGCTGTCCTGTAAGGCATATAAATCGTCAAGCCGCCGCGCGGCAATGCCGGCGCGTTGGTATTCGTTATTTCGATGGCATCATTTAAAGCGGCAATCACTGAATCGCAGGCATATCTGATAAGGTTGATATTCTGTAAATTTGGTTCTTGTTTGACCTTCATGGCGAATTCCCGGAGGTCGACATTCGCCGGATCGTCATAATTTGTCGTATGCGTATTTATCCAGGCATCCAATACCTCTAACCAGTAATCGCCCGCGGATGTATGAAGCTGGGTACCGAAGTTATCGATTTTAGAGGCAAGTCGCTGCATCTTGCTCAGATCGGTGGCCGCCATATGGACAATTTTTTGCTTGGTTTGGCCGGCTTGATAAACGGCTGGAGGGATGGCGTTGGCCAACTCATTTCCGGACATCGTGGGATTTCCGGTTAATTCGGTGAGCCACATGTCAGCGCCGAGCACGCTTTCCATCGGCATTGAGAATTCCGAAGCCACCAAATAATTGGCGCAATTGCGAAGCTCGTAGGCAACTTCTACCATCGACATCAAACAAGCATGAAAAGTAATAACATCGAATTTATCAATTCCAGCGGAGGTTAAAGATTGTCTTATAGCCGCAGCCATATCCACCATTGTCATCAAATTGCCCGAACCGTTTTGTTCATCCTCACAAGCGCCGCGCCAACCACCGCCGTGGTCATCAATTATCAACATGTATTTTTTTGCGGGATAGTTTGAAAATCCGTAGTTTAAAAATTCCCTCAATGTCTGCGGGTCGGACATATCTTTGGTACCTTTATTGGCCAGCATTCGCGAACTTATATTATCTCCTAAATCGTCCGGATAATGCTCGATATAATAATATTTTGCGATACCGCCAGTCCGCAACGATTATACCATCGCGACTACATTAACCTTATCGGTAGAGCCGACCTGCTGTAAATCTTGGATATCCTGGATGCAATACGAGTTTCCTCCTTGAGTGTAATCGAGATTGTTGTTGCCATCGGCATAGACAAGAATCGTCCATTCCGGTTTTGTGTCCGGATTGCTGCTTTTTTTGCCGCATCCCGATACAAAAATCAACGCTGATGCAATGAGAAAAATCGAAAACAACGACAATACTTTAACTTTTGGCATTTTCTCCTCCAGCGATTACTTTTTTCAGGTTCCGTTAAATTTGCCTCTTTAATTACAAAATACCGCCGCGAATTTACACAGTCAAGCGATATAATTACGAAAACTGGAAAAGGGAAGGGAGACGGTATCCCCCTGATTGTGGGGAAGGATGGGTTAAGGAGTATTCGGATATGGTGGAAAGATTGACCAGCCGCCGGCCTATTAAATAGATTGGACACATACTCGACTCCGGCTATTATTGAATC
>JAAYTW010000397.1 GCA_012517955.1 Candidatus Zixiibacteriota bacterium
AGAATATCTTATATAATTACAATACGCGTACGCGCATTTCCAACAATCAAACGCTATCACTGACTCATACGACAAGTCCCAAATTTTTCTACGAATTGAAATTTTCACGGTTTTTCACCCAGCAAAGATCGGCCGTCGACAATAAAAACTGGAATGATAGTCATGAACAACCAATCGATATCTTGCCTATCAATTACACGCCCGTGTATGTGACCTATTTCGATTCCATTTCACATCAGCCAGTCAGATATCTTGACCATTACGACATCACCACCGGCGATGGATTCTACGATTACGGTGTGGGTGACCAATGGCGCGATTACTATTTCGAACAATATACTTTAAAATGGGATGGCAATCTTAGTTTCGGGACTCGTCATTTAATCAAAGGCGGTTTTGAATCAAACTTTCAAGAAATCCAGATGGTCGATATCAACAATCCGGGTATCGGCAAAGGCGGCTTGGGCTTAGACCACGATATCTATAAAGTATACCCCAATACTGGGTCGATGTACCTTCAGGATAAAATAACATCGTTCGGTCTTATCGTTAATGCCGGCCTCCGCCTCGATTGGTGGTTTCCCGGCGAATATATCGATAAGCTGATAGAAAATCAAAGCTCGGAGGTTATATCTTCGGGTTTGCGGGCGGCCTATTTTAACGACACTTACAGCATTTTCGGCCATCGCGGTAAAGCCCATATCTCGCCCCGAATCGGCATTTCTCATCCCGTCACCGAAAATGCCATGCTGTTTTATTCGTACGGCCATTTTTCGAAACTGCCGCAACCTCAGCGCGTTTACGCCAAATTATCGTCCACCTCGACCAGTTCTTCCTACCCATTATTCGGCAATCCTAACCTTAATCCGGAAACCACTGTTTCTTACGAATTAGGGTTACGCTACGAGGTTACCACCAACGATGTTTTATCGGTAACGGCCTACTACAAGGATATCTTCGATTATATCGCCGCGTTTTCGATTACCCAGGGCGGCCGTTACTCAAATCAGAACTTCATAATGTACTTCAATCTCGATTACGCCCGTTCCCGGGGTATTGAAATCGAATATAAGAAACGCGCCAGTAAGCTTTTGAACATGACACTTCAAGGCTCGTATTCTATCGCCACCGGCAAGAGCTCTTCACCCAAAGACGAATTGTTAGTCGCCAGAGGCGAGCTGGAGGAAAAATCTATTAAAGAAAACTACCTGTCGTGGGATAGACCTTTTAGGGTTTCCGCGGATTTATCGTTTTATTCCGGCAAGGGCGAACATTATAATATCTGGAAAATCAAGTTGCCCGATCTTTGGAATGCCTATGTAAGACTTTTCTGGCAATCCGGCCAGCGTTACACGACCTACACCAAAATTGAACGAATAGGGCAAGAACCGGAATTCATCAAAAATGATAATAACCCATACAGCAAAACCGCCCAATCATGGAAATGGATTGACTTAAGCGTTAAAAAACATTTCAAGATAAGTAAACTGCAATATTCTATTTTCCTCGAGATTACCAATTTAACCAATTCGAAAAATTCTTCGATAATAAATCCACTTACTGGAAAAGCTTATGAATACGGCGATCCGGTTTTGACCAGCTGGAACGATCCTTTGAATCCCGACCGCAATCCTACATACCCATTTCCGTTCGACCCATCGCGGTATCTGGCGCCAAGAAATATCAAATTGGGGGTGTCGTTGTCATGGTAAAAAGACAAACAGTGACAGCTTCGATTATTATCGCTATCCTGATAATACATTCGATAGCATTCGGGTTCAATATTTTCCCCAGCCTGGGAGGAACAAAATCAGGCACGGCCGGAATGACCTTCTTAAAAATCGGCGTTGGAGCTCGAAGCGCCGCTCTGGCGGGCGCTTATTCGGCAACCTGTACCGATATTTACTCGCTTTACCATAATCCCGCGGGATTAGCTTGGAGTGAGCAAAACGGCGCCGCCTTCTCATACCGCTCGTGGGTTTCTGAACTTCATCATAATTTTGTCGGGGTTGCCCGACATATCAACGAAAATAATGTTCTGGGCTTAAGTTTGATTACCTTAACTACCGACCCTATGCCGGTAACCGATGAATATCACCCTACCGGTACCGGCGAAACAATCGAATACGCCGATTTTGCCGCAGGTGTATCCTATTCGACCAAACTAACCGACTATTTTTCATGCGGCTTAACCTTGAAATATGCTCAGGAAAACATCGGCGATTTACGTTTGAAAACGGTTTTAATCGATCTCGGTACTCTCTATCAAACCGATTTTTATGGCACTCGATTCGCGATAAACATGGCCAACTTCGGCAATCGTGTAAAACCGGGCGGTACTTACAAATACACGACCGTTTCTGGAAGCATGATCGATAAAGAATACCAGTCGTTCTCGCCACCTACGGTTTTCAAGGTTTCCGCGGCCTTTGAACCGCTTGTTTCGGGCCAGAACAAAATTACCTGCGTGACTCAGTTGAATCATCCGACTGATAACGCCGAAAACATCTCAATCGGTGCCGAATACTCAATGAGCGAGATTTTGTTCCTTCGCGGAGGTTACCTGCTCAATTCGGATGTTGAAAATTTTTCGCTCGGCGCCGGCCTCAAATTAGATATCAAAGCGGCCAAAGGCTCGTTTGATTACGCCTATACGTCAATGAGAGACTTGGGCGGTATCAGCGTATTCTCAATCGGTCTGGAGTTCTAAACATGAGCAAAAAAATAACGTTGATTGCGGTTATCGTTATAACGGGTATCGTTTTTTGGGTTTCGTGCGGAACCAAAATTAATCGACCTAAGGAAACTCCGGGGGGAGGAATTATCGGCGAAACCACCTATGTCCAACTTGATCCGCCCTGGGATGCCGTTGGCGGTTATTCTTTTAACAATCCCCATAAAATCATCGTGGGCCGTGATACTTATATCTATATAGCTGATACCGACAATAACCGGATTGTCCGCTTGGACGCGCATGGCACGATTCAGGCTACATACGAAGTGCCTCATCCAATCGGACTTACTCAGGATGAACTGTTGCGCCTGCTGGTGGTAACCGGCGATTCAAAAGATATTTATAAAATCAATGTCGGCCCCGGCGGCGATGGTATTGCCGTCCGATGTTACTCGTGGCGGTCTGATGTATATAACGATACTCTAATGCTCGACGATACCGATGTTTTTACCGATATCGCCTGCGCCGCCGGTTATGTTAAGCGATATTATGTGGCGGCCGCCACCCCATCGATTTTCAACAGCGGCAAGATCGTGGTTTTCAAAAACCAAATCAATGTCATGGATACTATCGGTTGGTGGAAAAACGATACTTTATATCAACATCCGGTACCTGACCCCGATTCTATCGTACGGGATTCGGTTTTTGATTATCTACTCAATTCCAAATATCTCGTGGGATCCGATACCTGCACCAACCCGCAAATCAACTATGGCACCGGTTTAGGTTCGACCTCCCATCCGAACGGCGTTACTGCTTTCGGCAGAAGCGGCCGCAACTATCTTCTGTACACCCAGGACTCCTCATATTTTAAATGCCAGTTGTTGGCCTACAACAATAACACCTATTATCGCCTCGGATGGTATGCCTCTGCCTTCACCGGCACCGACAATGATCTTCATCGTAATAACTACTTTATCCATCCCGCGGCGGCCACAGTTGATTCTTCCGGAAGCATATTTGTTGTGGGTCCCCGCAATACAATAGATTCAACCTGGTGGAAAGGTGACTCGTCCTATACCTATGCAGTGCCCGATTTCGATTCAGTGACCACTGATTCGGTTATCAAATATATCCACAAATTCGATGCGAACGGCGTGTTAAAAATGTCTTTCGCTGTATTTGGTGACAGTACCGGGCAAGTTAAGAACCCTTGCGGCGTAGCCTATGATAATTTCGCCGACCGCAAAACCGTCTATATTTCGGACACCGGCAATAATCGTATCGTAAGGTACAAATTATCAACTGATCTCGGAAATTGAATCCATTTATAAAAAAACCGCCTGATATCTCAACTAGTATCAGGCGGTTTTTATTTTCCCTCGTATTATTTGATTAAAACAAGTTTGATTATATCCGCTTGTCGCAAACTCGATATTTTCAAAAAATAAACCCCCGAATTCAAACGGCCGCCGTCCAGACGAAACAGGTAACGGCCGTTTTCCAAATAGCCCTGAAACATACTTAGCTGTTTCCGGCCAAGGCAATCGTAAAGCTCAAGATTAATCCGGCCCGGGCTCGATATGCCGACCGAAACGTTCGCTTGCTCATTAAACGGATTAGGGTATACGCCGACGTGAAAATTGAACGGGGTATTGACATGTTCGGTTACATCCGATTGCATTTGCGAGAAACGTGACATCACGGGCCGATGGTCCGAGATTATGCTGCTATATCTAGGATATTCATCACCGACTCGAATCGTAATCGTCTGACCGGACACGCCGTATTCCCAAAGGCAATCCGTTGTCACTATAATATGATCTATCAAACTGTTTAATGGCGGGTATGACGCCCAGTATGGGTTACCTACGAGGGGCAGGGTTAACAGACGATAATGCGTCGTATCATCGAGAAAGTTTCGGAATATATTGCTGGCAAGCGGATCATCGGCGTTATCGTTATAATCGCCGATTATCACCCAATCGTGGTCGGATGCTATCGGCACATATTGGTCAAGATAATCTTTCAACCGGTTCATAGCGGCGATTCGACGGCTGATATCGGCATCTTCGTTTCCGGCTTTCAAATGAAGCACAATCAAGTAGAAATCAAAATTCCCTGATTGTAAATGAGCCTGAACATAAGCCTTTAATAGCGGCCGGGGGAATTCATAGGTCATATTCCAAAATAATGTCTCGATATTAGAAAGCTGAATCTGGTCGGTTCGATATATGATTGCCTCTTTCATATATGCCCCCGCGTACGATGGTGCGTATGTACCATTCCATCCCGGTAACCGCGCCAATAAACTATCGAACGCCAGCGTATCGGTTATCTCATTCAAACCGATTATATCAAGCTGTAAATCCCGAATTAAGATCGCCGCGGTATCGATTGTGGCCTGTCCCGCGTAAGGAAACTCCTTTAAATTCCAGGTTGCCACCTCTAGAGTATTTTCGGTTCCTTGCGGCGACACGAGGGCCATAGCGGTTGATATAATTGCCAGGCACAATCCACTTGCCATTATCACCGAAATCTTTTTCATGAAAGGTATTTTCCAGTCAATATATCGTCTTGCTTGCCTTATTCTCCATTAGCATTAACGATTATCATCGATGAAAAGTGCCGAAAAAATCGAAATGGCTAGAATATGGCTAATTGAGCCGGCACGTACCGTTGAAAATCGGGATATGGCCGGTCGGACAAAAACAAATCCATTTCGGTTAATCTGAATCCGGATTCCAGCAAAAATCGATACAAATTGATATTGTGAGTCGGGCAGCAAATCCTTAACGATTTCTTTTTTGGTTTGGCCAGTCTCAAAGTCTCAGCCACTACTTTGGTCAAATATTCGTTAGAAATCGCCCCCGCCGGCGCGATTCCACCGCTTTTATATACCATGCTGTAACCGACCCTTTTGCCATCGCGCTCGAAAATAAATATCCCGACACCGTCGAATTTCCGCCAGAATTTCCATTCCTGAGGATGATTGAAGCCTCGGATTTTCGATTCAAGCGCATTTATCCAATCGATATCGGCATCGGTCAATCTTTCACGAGCCGTTAACCCGGTCGGCGTCATCAAGATTAGTCTGTCAATTTTGGCTTCCATCATTGGAAGAGTACACAAGGGCGCCATCCCGAATTTGCCGTAAATCCCGACTGCTTGCATATTGTAGGCAAATGTCGCCAGCGAATGAACCATCCCCGGCTTTTCGCGCCAGACTCTTTCCAACAATTGTCGTCCTATTCCTTTATCCTGGTATTTGGGATGAATGAATAAAAATCCCAGATACCATTGTTTGCCCCGTTGCAATGCCGCCGCGAACCCGACTATGCTTTTTCCGGCCCAGGCGCACCAGAATGTCTTTTTGTCCGTGCTATACAGATGCTCGATCTCGTAAAGTTTTCTTATGCGGTATCGGACAATTTCTTTGCCGGTCTTTTTCCGCAGATTGTTGAGTGCCACTCGTATCATTCTAAACGCCGGAACAAGATCGCGCCTGCGGCACGGTTTACATATGATTTTCATTTTCCTCCGGATATCCTATTGTGTCGTGCTCGGCGAATATCAACAAATTACCACCATGACCAGAATTCAACCCTGATATACCTTACCAGCCGCCACAGAATTAATTTATAAATTGGCCAATATCCGCAATTGATTTTTGCTTTACCGGTCATACCCGGAATAAGAATATCATTTTGGTTGGCAATGTGGGCGGTCACTATAATAACATTGCGCCTGGTTCCCTCGTTTATCACGATTGGGTCGATCTTCGTCACGATGCCGGTAAATGTCAAAGATGGAAAAGACCTCACCTTTAGTTTTACCGGATTTCCCACTTTGACCACTGATATTTCTTTTTCCGGCACATATATCCGCGCTCTCAGCGTATCAGTACGGGCTACCGCGATAATAATGTTGCCGCTATTGACCAAAGTTACCGTACCGTTAAAAGGCGTCTCTATTTTGGTCTCGCCCAGCTGATTTTCGGAATGGATGACTTTGGCACTCAATTGTTCGAGCTGAGCTCTTGCCATATCGATTGATTCGGGCCTGAAACCATCCTTCAGTAGTTTCAGTTGATTCGTATAATAATCAAGTTCCGATTGTAAAACTTGTGTCTCCGACTTTTTCGCCTCGAACTCATCCAACGATATTCCCCCCATGGCCAAAAGGCTTTCCGCTCGGGCCAAATCAATCGCGGCTTTCTCCAGCTTAACCCGTTCTTGATTTATCAAATCCTGAACCTGTTCGATTTCTTCTGGACGGGGTCCTTTTTCGAGTAACGTTAGTTGTTCTTTTTGACGGCGCACGTTAGCCAGTCTATCGATCTGGTCAGCCTCAATGACATTCGATTTTATATTGGCGATTAAATCTCCGCTTTTTACTTTATCGCCGACTTTAAGCGCCGGTAGAAGCGACATGATGGCGTAATCTTGATTCGATAGTTTAAACTGTTTTAATGATTTTTCATCATTGCCCCGTTCCACGAAAAGCTCCACCAATCCGGTACTGGTTCCGGTTTTCAGGTAAATCTGCTCCAGCGGCGTAGTCAGACACTCATTGGTAACCCGCATCGGATAATGAACAATAAACAGCACTATAAAAATTATTAATAAAACGGCGGAATAAATTACGATGCGTCGGGGCTTCAAAATTTCTCCTCGCTGGTCATATAGGACCCTGAATATTTTACCTTTTCGCATGGCATCGCAGCTTAAATATAGTATAACAAAGACTAATAATGCCACACCAATTACACCGATTTTATCGTTGATAAACGCGCCTGCCCTGTAAATGATATATCCTATCAGCAATCCCGAATAAATAAGCGATGCCGTTCCATAAAGTCGGTATATTTTCTTTTCTCGCGGATTAGCTTCCAACGGCGTTTCTCCTTTGGCCAGCCCGAGGAAATTTTGTCGGATATACAAGAACGCTTTTTGCCGCAGATTGGGAATATCCAGATAATCGACCAAAAAGTAGTAACCATCCAGTTTTAAAAGCGGGTTGAAATTAAAAGCTATGGCGATAAACGACAAAGCTATAATTATAAACGCCATGCTGTTTACCCAATTATCCTGTGATGTCACCCGCCAGATAAGAGTCGCCAAAGCCCACACGACTATTTGGCTGATTATTCCGGCGATTGTAACTTCAATCCGCTTGCGTTTTTCCGGAAACAGGTAGGCGTCCGAAACGTTGCTGTAAAAACAGGGTTGAAAATAAAGCAACAAAAACCCCATATCGGTGACTTTACCGCCATTCAGCCGACATGCGTATGTATGCGACAATTCGTGGATTATCGTTACGATAAAAACCGTTATCCAGATTAGGGGAATGATTTCCGCCACGAAAAATGTATTGGACTGCTCTTTCAAACTTTCGATATTAAATAGAGTCAGTAAAACCGCTAAAAGCGTCAAGGCCCCGTATAAATAGATAGCCGTTGCGGTATAAAAAGGTCGGATTATTTTATACGACTTTTCAATAAAATTATCTGGATTGAAGGCCTTGATTTTTATAAACAGCAATTTCCCCCAAATCGACCGTTTTGATTTTTGTGGAGTTACCGCTTCCTCCTCGCTAGAGTCCACCATAAGCCCCATCTTTTTCAGTTGTTCGGCGAATTGGCTAACCTGTTCGGGCGGGAGCTCTATGCCGAATTTTTCCTTGAACTTAGCGGCGATTTCATCCGGACCGTTTATTCCATCGAATAATGTAGCGATATAATATTCTTTATCGCGAAGCCTGAAAAACCTGCCGGTCGCCAAGTCTTTGATTATATATACACAAGCCCCCGCCATTTCTTGCTGAGAGACTTCTAATCCGCTTTTCAGCTTGGGAACCCACTTGTCGATAAGCGCCTCCGAAGCGAAATAACCTCTTGAAAATAAATATTCTCGGATATAAAATAACGGGAGATATAACAACTATGTCAATAAAAAAACGGCGGTTACAATCTGACTCGTTTATTCTTTTCTAAAATAACTTTAACCGCCATATTGGGAAAGACAGGAGGTGCTAATGGAAATATTCGATAATAAATTGGATCGACGGAACTTCTTGAAAAAGACAGCGTCCGTTTCGGCGGCGGCGCTTTTGACTCCAACAATCCTTAGCCTACTGGCCGATTCTGGTTGTTCTCCGACGTTGAAAAACGGGATGGACGAGAACCAGATTAAAACGATTCTCGATAAGGCCCTTGCCCGGGGCGGCAATTTCGCTGAAATTTACACCGAGGAGGTCACTTCGCTGTCTTTTGCGATGCGCGAACATTCGTTTACCGATGCAACCATCGGGATATCGTCTGGAATCGGTGTTCGAACTGTTGATGGCGACCGTAACGGATATGCTTACATATATGGCAGCGATGAATCCAAGATCTTGGAGGCCGCCGCTACGGCCGCTTATATCGCGGCTGGACATAATACTCCGAAATTCGGAGCGCCTATCAATTCCAAATCGCCCGCCTATTGTCCGGTTAAAATACCAATCAACAATATTCCCGAAAAACGAAAGATGGAGCTTGTCGCGGAAGCAGAAGCGGCCGTTCGTGATTTCAGCCCCTATATCCGCCAGGTGGATATTACATACTACGATGAAACAAAAAAGCGGTCAATCGCTAATTCCAACGGCCTGCGAATTGAAAATGAACTGCCCCTCATCTGGGTCGTTGTTGAGGTTTTAGCCGAACGCGACGGTATTCGTCATAAAGGCCGCTCGCGAATTTCCGCTCATCAGGGTTTCGAGTTTTTTGATAATAATGTGCTTGTAAAAGCGGCTATGGAAGCCGCTCAAGAGGCTGTTACCATGCTTGATGCCAAACCCGCCCCATCTGGTATGATGCCCGTCGTGGTCAATCGCGGTTGGGGCGGCGTGCTTATCCATGAGGCTGTCGGACATGGTTTGGAAGGAGACGTTATTTATCGCGGAACATCCATTTATTCGGATAAACTTGGCAAAAGGGTAGGCTCTAACCTTGTCACCTTGGTCGATGATTCGACTTGGAAAAACGCCCGCGGTACTACTGAATTCGATGATGAAGGGACCTTTGGAAAACGCAATGTGCTTATCGAAAACGGAATATTGCAACAATTCATGCTAGATTTAATCTCCGCTCGGATGTTAAAAATGGAAACCACTGGAAACGGCCGTCGTCAGTCGTTTAGCCATTATCCAATACCTCGGATGACCAACACTTACCTTGACAACGGCAATTCAAAACACGATGATATCATCGCTTCTACGAAAAAAGGTCTTTATGTCAAAGGACTTTCCGGCGGAGAAGTCGATACCATCTCCGGGCAGTTCAATTTCATTGTTCGCGAAGCGTATCTTATCGAAAACGGCAAGGTAACCACACCTGTCGCCGGCGCGACCCTGATTGGACGCGGAATTGATGTTCTCACCAATATTGATGCTGTTGCTGATGACCTTGATATCGGCCCTGGATGGTGCGGCAAGGATGACCAATGGGCGCCGGTAACTGCCGGCATGCCGACTGTTCGAGTCAATCGCGGGATAACTGTCGGCGGTTCGGAATAGGAGGCTTTATGGAATTAATCGATAAAATACTGGAAAAATGCCTGCGGGCCGGCGCCGATATGGCGGAGGTGTATCTACAGACTGAGACCACTATGAAAGTAACCATCCGCGATGGCAATGTCGATTCGATAAACAAAGCCGCGCCCGCTGGACTGGCGATTCGCTATTTCACTTCCGGAAGAATGGCTTTTGCTCATACGACTGATTTTTCGGATATGGCGATAGATAAAATGATTGCCGGATTGCGCAATTTGGGGTCAAAGGTAAACGAAGATAAATACGCGGTTCTACCATCGCCAGGGCAGGCATTGTCCGATTTACAGGTCAATGCTCCTGAATACGCTCAAAATACGACAGAATCAAAAATCAATTACATTTTATCTTTGGAAAAATTGGCTCTTGATTATGATCCGATTATCGCTAAGTCAAATGGCGTCACTTATTATGAGTACGTAACCGGCAAAAAAATCGCCAATACCAAAGGAGTGAGCGTATCTTTTAATACAACTTCCTACGGTATCAGTTTGTCGCTTGTAGCCATTAAAGGAAACCGGATGTTCCCGGGCGAGGGACAACTCTGGGCGCGTCGTTTCGATAATCTGCCTGAGCCACAACAAATCGTTGATATTATCGCCGGAAGAGCCGTGCGCCTTATCGGCGGAAATCCCGTTAGCTCGGGCGACTATGAAATTATTTTCATGCCACGGGCCGCCAATTCCATCTTGCGCGGTTTGGCTGAGGCGCTTAATGGCGAAAACGTTTATTCCGGCGCGTCATTCCTTGAGGGAAAAATAGGGGAAAAGGTCGCCAGCGATTTATTGACCGTATACGATGACCCTTTAATGCCATGGGGCGTCGGAAGCTGTCCGGCCGACGACGAGGGAGTAATCCCTTCCAAACAAGCCCTTATCGAAAACGGGATCTTGAAAGGGTTTCTCTATGATAGCCGCACCGCCGTAAAAGCCAACACATCATCAACCGGCTCCGCCCATCGCGATTATTACGCGGCGCTTCCCGGAATCGCTGTAAGTAATTTTTATATTTCGCCTGGAACAAACAAGCTTGACGATATAATTACCTCATGTAACAGAGGAATTATTGTCGAAATGGCCAGCGGATGGGGCCTACAGGCGGTAAACGGCCAATATTCCGCCGGCATCAACGGTATCCTTGTGGAAAAGGGCAAGAAAATCCGGCCGGTTGCGGATGTCACAATCGGCGGCAGCGTTGAAGATATTTTCGGCGGTCTTTTGGCTGTCTGCGACGATATTACCTACTATAACGATATGTGTTCGCCTTCGTTATATATCAAAAAAATGACTGTTGGAGCTTAATAAATGCGTAAATCCATAAAGCTTACTTGTTTGATTGCTATAGCATTAGTGGTCGGTTTGACGTCGTTTTCGCTCGGCGACGATAAAATTATCGTGGCGGTCTCAATCCCACCACAGGTCGAATTTGTGCAAAACGTCGGAGGAGGCTTTGTTGACATCATCGAAATGGTACCCCCCTATTCCAGTCCCGAAACCTATGAGCCTACCCCCGGCCAAATGAAACAACTTAGTCGCGCCAAAGTATACTTCAAAATCGGTACTGACCTCGACTTCGAGATAAATCTGATGAAAAAACTGGTATCGATTAACCCACAGCTGTTGATAATCGATTGTTCCAAAGACATAGACCTACTGGCCCATGGCGCCGCTAAAAAAGCGGAGGATTCTTATAAAAAACACGAACACGGTCATTACGACCCTCACGTCTGGAATTCACTTCGGAATGTCCGGGTGATGATTGATAATATCACGGATGGATTAATCACAATCGATTCAATCCATAAATCCGATTATCTGGCAAATGCCGCTTCTTATAAGGCTAAGCTTGATTCTCTCGATTTGGCGATTTCCGATATGTTCAAGAATTCGGCCAAGCGTACATTTATCGTTATACATCCAGCCTGGGGTTACTTCGCCCGCGATTATAATCTAATCGAACTTCCCATCGAAGCTGAAGGTAAAGAACCTGCCGCTGCTGATATAAAAAACCTGATTAAAACCGCCCAAGCCCAAAACATTCGAACCGTATTTGTTTCGCCGCAATTTAATTCCGCAAGCGCCGAAGTCATCGCCCGGGAAATCGGTGGCGTGGTTGAATATATCGACCCGCTAAACGGGCATTTTCTGGAAAACATACTTAAGACCGCTCAAAAAATAGCCGCCTCGCTCAAGGAAAGTTAACTGGATGTCCTCGCCTAAAGCAATTCAATTCAATCATGTTACTGTTAAATATGGCGCGTCCGTCGCCCTTGAGGATATCACTTTCGCCATTGATGAGGGAGATTATGTGGGAATTATCGGCCCGAACGGCGGCGGTAAAACCACTATCCTAAAAACTATCCTTGGCTTAGTGCAACCCATCTCGGGTCGGGTGACCATATTGGGGGTCTCGCCGCGGAAAGCTCGCCCTCAAATTGGATATGTGCCGCAAATCGCCCAATTTGAACGGCTCTACCCAATCAACGTTATGGATGTTGTCTTAATGGGCAGGCTCTCCAAAACCCCCTTGTTCAGACAATATTCGGTCAAAGATAAAACTCTGGCGCTCGAATCGCTTGCAT